>JBDSNK010000265.1:0-17546 GCA_039915385.1 Dokdonella sp. | reverse complement strand
CCTGGCTACTCGATCCATTGCAGACTCATCTGGCCATCGTTGCACTGGCCTCTGCCCTGATTGTGCGTTCGGGAGTCGCGCGAGCCCGTCATCAAGGCGAACACAGGTTCGCGATGTCGTGGCTCGCTGTCACGCCTCTCGATCCACGCGAGGTCACCGCCGTGATTCGCGACCGCGTGTGCTTGGGACTGATGCTGGTACTCGGGTCGGTCGTCGCGTTCGTCGGTGCTACCGGATGGATCAACGCGATGCCGGTCGGCAGCATTATTTCTGCGCTTCTGTCAGGCGGTATTCCGGGCGCACTGGTAGGTTGGTTCAGCCGTCGGCGACCCGCGCCGATCGGCGTCGAGCGAGGCCTGCGGATCGGTCGCCTCGACCCCACGCACGACCACTCGATTCGCTTGGCGGCACTCGGACGCTGGGCTTTTGCAGAACGATTTTCCACGTTGCGTCCCCGCGTGGACGCGCGCGTCTTCGGTACGGCGTTGCTGGCAATGCCGATGGGAATCCCTCCCTTGGTCGCGAGCCTGCTCCTGCTGTCGCTCGTGATCGTCATCGTCGCAACGACCTTGTTGAAAGCGCAACTCGCGGTCATTCCACGCGCGGCCGACTGGTTGCGTGCGACGCCTCTCGCGTTGAAGGACTTCACCCTCTGGTCGTGCGCGCGCGTGTTCCTCTGGCAGTGCGGCTATGCGATCGCTATTGCGCTGCCGCTCGCGGCCCTCGATGCCGGACCTCGCGCGATCATCGCAACCTCGGGTAGTTGGGTCGCCTGGGTTGCCTTGGCGATGCTGACCGCCTTGGCTTGCCGCTATCGACCCGGTCGCCTGCGGTTCGAGTTGTTCGCCTGCGCTGCGCTACTCGCCGCCGCTGCGACGATTGCTACTCCGTTGGCGCTGGCGGCGGGGTCCGCCGCCGCGATAGTTCAATGGAAGCGGGCGGCAGCGGTATGATCGAACCGGCTCTTCGCGTTAGCGGCGTGAGCGCCGGATACGCGCAACGCGTCGTGCTGCACGACGTCGACCTCGTCGTGGCGCCCGGAGAATGGGCCGCACTGCTGGGCGCGAATGGGAGCGGCAAGAGCAGCCTGCTCGACTGCTGCGTCGGCCGACTCGCGCCATTCGCCGGCGACGTGCAGGTTTGCGGAGTTTCGATGTCTGACAACGGCATCGCCGCCCGACGTCGCCTCGGTTACGCCATCGCGCCGGAACGATTGCCCGCGCTGCTAACCGTGCGCCAGTGCCTGACGGTGCAGGCCGCCGCGAAAAGTCTCGTGGCGATCGAACAGGACATTCTCGATCTCGCCGAGGCCTTGCGCCTCTCGTCGCGTTTCGATGATGCGATTGAACAACTCTCGTACGGAACGCGCCAAAAACTCGGCGTGCTGCTCGCACTGGTTGGCGCTCCCGATCTCATCGTCATGGACGAAACCTTCAACGGCCTCGATCCCGCGAGCAGCCGGACTCTGAAGCGTCATTTGCGCGAACGCGCCGAGCAGAGGCGAACCGGCGTGCTGCTGGCAACACACGCGCTCGACATCGCCACACACTGGGCCGATCGCGTCATCCTGTTGCACGAAGGCCGCATCCTGAAAACGTGGAACCGCGGCGAACTCGACGACTTGCAGGACGAGCGCGAGAGTGGCCTCGAAGCCGCGATGGGCACGTGCATCGACCTGACCCAAACCGCACCTTCAATGGAATCCCCGTTGTCCTAGGCGGCTGGTTGCGCGTTCTCGATCTTTCGTCCCAACTGCGCGATCAACGCCCGCAACGCCGCAGGCTTTACCGGCTTGCGTAGCAGCGCGTAACCGAACGCACGTGCGCGGAGTGCCAGTTCGGCGCTGGTATCCGCAGTGATAAGCGCGCCAGGCGGCGGTGGCGAGCACGCTTCGCGCAGCAGGCCCAAGGCGTCCAGGCCGTCCTGTTCAGTGTCGAGGTGATAGTCGACGAGGAGCAGGTCGGGACGTCTGCGTTGTGCCGCAACCAAGGCTTCTTCAATCGTGCCGGCGAGATCGCACGACAGTCCCCAGCGAGTCAGCAACGCCGACATGCCTTCCAGGATAGTTGGGTCATTGTCGAGGCAGAGGGCGTGCAACTCGCTTGTGAACGCGATCGATCCACCACGCGGCGCTCGTTGTGGCGACACCAGGCGCTGTGCTTGCGCACGCGGTAGTTCGATAGCGAACACGCTGCCGCGACCATCCTGGGACCGGACGCTGATGCGGTGTCCGAGCAGACGAGACATGCGATCGCAAATCGACAGTCCGAGTCCGAGGCCCTTTTCACCCCACGGAGAAACATGGCTGCCGCGGCGGAACTCCTCGAATACGTTACGCAGCTGGTCCTCGGCGATGCCGGGCCCGCTGTCCCATACTTCGACGCGCACCTTGTTGCCTTCACGGCGAACGCCGAGTACCACGCCACCGCTCTTCGTATAGCGCAACGCATTTGCGAGGAAGTTTTGCAGGATTCGCCGCAGCAGCTGTGAATCGGTGCGCACCCACAGGCGGCTCGGCACGAATCGCAACTTGAGCCCGCGTGTCGCCGCGAGCGCGCTGAACTGGTGCTCGAGCGATTCGACCAGTTCGCCAAGCGCAAATTCGGTGATGTCGATGCGGTACTTGCCGGCTTCGAGCCGCGAGGATTCAAGCAACGAATCGAGCAGGTCCTCGGCCGCCTTGAATGCGGCGTCGATGCGTTCGGCGAGGCGATCGCTTTCAACGTCGAGCGTCTGGTGGCGCAATGCCGAGGTGAAGAGGCGCGCGGCATTCAACGGCTGCAGCAGATCGTGGCTTGCCGCGGCGAGAAAACGCGTACGCGATTGATTCGCCGTTTCGGCCTGGCGCACCGCACGCTGTTCGGCGACCAGCGCCTGTTCCAATTCTTCGGTGCGCAACACCACGCGTTGCTCGAGCGTCTCATTCGCCTCGCGCAGTGCATTCTCGACATGCTTGTAGGAGGTAATGTCGCTGAACGTCGTCAGGTAGCCACCACCTGGCAGCGGTTCGCCTCGCGTTTCGATGACACGACCATCGGGTCGTTCGCGCACGAATACGTGCGGCGTTCCCTGCCGCAGATGTGTCAGTCGCCGATCGATCTTCTGCTCTATGGCGCCAGCACCCAGGAGATTTTGTTCCGCGTTGTTGCAGATCAGGTCGGCGATCGGGCGACCCACATAGACGAAGCCGGCAGGATAGTCGAACAGATCCAGGTACCGGCGATTCCACGCGACGATGCGCAACTCGCGATCGACCACGCTGATGCCCTGCACCATGTTGTCGAACGTGACGGCGAGCAGTTCGCGATTGAAGCGCAATTCCTGCGAGGTCTCATCAAGCAGCATCGCAGCTTCCGACAAGTCCAGTCCCGTGCCGCGTAAAGCACTGGTCAGCATGCGTCGCGCCGAGGCCGCTCCAATGGCGCCAGCAAGCATGCGCTCCGTATGCTGAACCAGCGAGCGATCGGCGAGCGCTTCGGCGAGCAGGGGCTTACCGCTCGAGCCAACATATTCCGCGAATGCGCGTGTCGCGTGCCGCTCGCCGACGATCCGCTCAGCGATGGCCACCAGATCGGCAATGCGAACGCGACCGCGCCATTCGCTGCCCGCCACCGCGCGCAAGGCAAACGGATCGAGGAAGGCGGACGCGCGCAGGCGCTCCTCGATCCCGGGTCGGAAGCGCAATGACACGAATACGCAGCAGCCGGTATTCGCCAACAACGACCAGAAAGCCCCGTGCGTGATCGGCTCCCAGCCACTCATAAGGAACAGTGCATGCGGCTTTAGCCAGCCGATAGCGAACGGTCCCTGCTCGATCCACGTCTGCGGCAGCCATTCGGCGACCGCCAGCGATGGCAGCAGTAATGTGTAGAGCCAGACGGCGAATCCGACAATCAGTCCGGTCATCACGCCGATTCGGCTCGCGCCGCGCCAATACAGGCCGCACACGATTGCAGGCGCAAATTGTGCAACCGCAGTGAACGAGAGCAGGCCGATTGCCGCGAGATTCTGTGCATGGGTGGTATTGCGGTAGTACACGAACGCAAGCATGGCGAGGGCGACTATCGTGACGCGACGCACCCCCAGCACCAGCGAAGACAGATCCGCGCGTTGCTCCAGCCTCAATGCGCGCACCCTCAGCAGTGCCGGCATCACGAGATCGTTGCTTACCATTGTAGCGAGCGCGACCGAGGCAACAATGACCATGCCAGTTGCCGCAGAGAATCCCCCGATGTAGGCGAATACCGCGAGCAGTCGATCACCGTGGGCAAGCGGCAACCACAAAAGATAGGCATCCGGCGAGATCGCGCTGCCGCGTGCGGCTTCAATTCCGGCAGTCGCAATCGGCAGGACGAGCATGGAGATGATCGCGAGGTACAGCGGAAACATCCAGCGCGCACGCCGCAGGTCGGCGGTGTTTTCGCACTCGACGACGGCGACCTGAAACTGGCGCGGCAGGCAGAAGATCGCGGCAAATGCGAGGCAGGTCTGGGCCAGGAAGCCATCGGGCAGCCCCTTGTCCACGGCCTCATCCAGCGGCGCCGCAATGACATCGAGATTGCCGCCTGCTCGCAGCGCATAGATGCCAACGGCGACAAACGCGAGCAGCTTGATGATTGATTCCGCTGCGATGGCCAGCATCATGCCGTGATGATGTTCGGTCGCGTCGATACCACGCGTTCCAAACAGGATCGCGAATATGGCGAGTAGCACGGCGACATACAGGGCGTTGTCGCCTAGCAGGGCTGGACGAACAGCGCCGACTGCACCGGTCAGCACGTCGAAACTCATCGAGACTGCTTTCAACTGCAGTGCGAGATAGGGCACGATCGCAGTTACCGCGATGATCGTTACGAGCGCTGCAAGCGCGTGCGACTTGCCGAAGCGCGAACCGATGAAATCCGCGATCGAGGTAACGCTCCTATCCTTCGCGACGAGGGCGAGCCGCTCAAGCAGACCGAAGCCGAAAACGAAAAAGAGTATCGGCCCGAGATAGATCGGCAGATACGACAGGCCGCTGCGCGCGGCGCTACCGACGGCGCCGTAGAACGTCCACGATGAGCAGTACACGGCGAGCGCAAGGCTGTATACGATCGGTCGAAGCCACGTGCGGGCCGGATACAATGGGCGCCGGTCCCCGTAGTAGGCGATCGCGAACAGCGTGGCCACGTACAACACGGACACCCACATCAACAACCAGCCCGCGATCATGCTTGTTTCTCCTGGCCGCGCCGCATTGTAGTCCGCCCTGCTCTTGACGCACCGCCGGCGAACCCCAAGCATGGGGGGTGACTACGCCGCAGGCCATTGGCTTTGAGTCGATCGATACCGCGCCACGGTTGGATGGCGGGGAAATCCATGTCTGGCACATCGCCGCGGATCCGGGCGACGGTTCGGTCGCGAAGACGGCGCACGCTGCCCTGGCAAGATTCCTATGCTTCTATGCAGGCCTGGTGCGCGCGCCGACGATCGAGCGTGCCCAGCACGGCAAGCCATTCTCGCCTGAGTTGCCGGATCTGGATTTCAATCTCAGCCATGCGGGTGCGCACGTGCTGCTTGCATTTGCACGCGCGCAGGCCCTTGGTATCGACTTGGAGCATGGCGAGCGACAGGTTTCGCTGCCGGAGATCGCGCATCGTTTCTTCGCGCCGGCCGAGGCACAAGCCCTCGATCGTATGTCCCCCGCGCGACGGCAGAGCGCGTTTCTTGAACTCTGGACGCGCAAGGAGGCGGTGCTAAAGGCGCTGGGTGCTGGGCTGCAATTCGGACTGGCCCGGGTAGAGTTCACGGTGGAACAGGATGGCGCGGTCGGTGCGCTGGCTCACATTGCACCGGAAGGTGGCTGCACCGCAGACTGGCGTGTTCTCGCACTGCGACCGGCGGCGGGTTTGATCGGCGCGCTCGCCTGGCGCGGACCGCAGAGGTCGGTGCGGGCGTTCCGGCTGGCGCCGTAGTGGATTTGCGACGCTGGCGCACTCTGGGTCGTCCTTGAACACATGGCCGATGGACATTTTGTTTCACTACGGAGCAGCCGCGTGAATTGCGGTTTCGGGCAGACCCTGGACCGATTTACGCTGGAGCGGGCGCGACGCGGCGAGATGGCCGCTTACGCGACGATCTACGAGCGTTTCGGCGGCGCGTGCTACAACTTGGCGTTGCGCGTGCTGGCCGAACCTGCCGCGGCGGAGGACATCGTGCAGGATGTGTTCCTGAAGATGTTTGGCAGCCTGCGCGGTTTTCGTGGCGACGCGCCGTTTGGTGCGTGGCTGAAGCGTCTCACCGTGAATGCAACGCTCGATGTGGTGCGCGCGCAGAAGCGGTTTCGCGACGAGGATCCGGAGGCCGTGCTGGACGCAATGTCGACCACAGCGGCCGACGCTCAGAGCGCATTCGATGCGTGGTCATTGTTGATGCAGTTGCCCATGCGCGCTCGCGCAATCGTCATTCTGCACGAGGTCGAAGGTTACACACACAAGGAGTTGTCCGATTTGTTCGGTCAAAGCGAGAGTTATTCGAAATCGATCCTGGCGCGCGCGCTCAAGCGACTCAATGAGACCGCCGTAACGCAGGGTTCGAGGGAGGCAGATCAAGGTGGATAGGATGCATTTCACGGCAACGTCTGGCGGTTTTAATCCGCGCCAACTGCCGGAATTCGAGCCGGCGTCCGGGCTGTGGGCACGGATCGAGGCGGCACAGCACGCAAGGCAGCGTAGCCAGCGCTGGAGGGCGGGCGCTTTGGTTACCGCGGCCGCGATGCTGGCCGGCGTCGCGATATTTTCGCTGCCACGACCGGCGCCCAGCGTGTCGCAGGACTTCGTCGCGGGACAACGCGAATCGCAGGTACTGGAAAGTGAGTGGCACCAGCTTGCAGGCAGTGGGCGTCCGGGAGCGGGCGGGACGACCCAGTTGCGCGTCATTGACGACGCCTTGCAGGCGGCCTATGACCGAGGTGCAGCACCTGATGAGGTGGCGCCGCTATGGCAGGAACGCAATCAGGCGCTGCGCGGATTGATTGCGGCTTTTCAGAGCGTTGGCGCGCGCGACGTGCTGGCAATTACACGTATTTGACCGACTATGGTGAATGATATGAGCAATCAGATCCGCACGGGCGAGCCTCGGCGCGCGACGCTGCTGGCAAGTACGCTTGCAGGGGCGCTGGTGTGCTTGGCCACTGGCAGTGCGCGTGCCGATGACCCAACCCAACTCGCGACGGTTACCACGCACGGTGCGATGACTGCGAACGGCAGCGTGGATCAGCGCGTGCGTGAGCAATTGCGCGCTGTCATGACCGAGCTGGTGGAAACCGGCGCATTCGGAAATCAGTCGCCACAGCAAATTTCGCTGGCCGTGGATACGCCGGCCGAGCGCGTGAGCAATCTCGGCCTGCTCGTCGACAGTGTCCACGAGTATCGCGATGGTCTGCATGTCTTTGGCGTGACGCCGGGCGGCGGCGCTGAGC
The DNA here is from genome assembly GCA_039915385.1 of Dokdonella sp. Taxonomy (GTDB): domain Bacteria; phylum Pseudomonadota; class Gammaproteobacteria; order Xanthomonadales; family Rhodanobacteraceae; genus Dokdonella_A. The sequence continues at coordinate 10,087 of JBDSNK010000265.1, read as the reverse complement.
GCATCGGCGTGCGCGCCGGTGATGTGCTGGTTGCATTGAATGGCAATCCCCTTACCGACAAGTCTGACGCCGCCAACGAATTGCGGCGCAGTATTGGTGCGCTGCCGGACGGCAGCCCACTGGCGTTCGACATCCTCCGCGATGGTCGCGCAGTGGCGATGTCCGGTGCGCTTTCCAGCGTCTACTTGCCGCCGATGCGCTTGATGATCGGTACTGGCGCCCTGCTCGCCACGAATGCGGCAAGCGATGGGTCGAGTACAGGCGGTTGCGGGCGCATTACCGAATTCGACGTCGCGCCGCGCCAGCAGCACCTGCATGCAGCAAAGATCATCAGCATCGACGGCATCGCACCGGGACCTACGGGTTCAATGTCGTATCGGGTCAAGGCAGGCCAACATGTCCTCAAGGTTGCCGAGGGTATCGAAAGTCGTTACCTGAGCTTTGGCGGTCGTATGCACTCCTCGGGGTCGGTCTACAAGACTTTGATCGTCGATGTGGCGCCAGACATGACTGTATTGATCGCTGCGCGGCTGAATGAGGACAAGCGCAACGAACCGAAGGATGGGGCGTTCTGGGACCCTGTTGCGTGGAAGCAGGTGGCTGAGCGCTGTCACTGACCGTACGCCCCGGACAAAAGTGCGGACCTTGGCCGATATACTGCGGTCGTATCCGATTGCAACGACGCAATGACCGCGCTGAGTGTCAACATCAATAAGATCGCCGTGCTGCGCAATTCGCGCGGGCATGCGTTGCCTGATCCCGTCGTGGCTGCAGCCGTTGCGATTGAAGCGGGTTGCCACGGCATTACCGTGCACCCTCGGCCGGACCAACGCCACATCCGGGTGGATGACGTGATCCGAGTCGGGGCGTTCGTCCGTTCCATTGTGGGATCGAGTTGTGATGTGCCCGATGATGAACCGCCTTCGCGAGTACGTGCGCGTGTCAGTCCGATTGAATTCAACATCGAAGGAAACCCGTTCGCTCCTTCGCGCGGCAGCTACCCCGGCTTTGTCGAACTGGTGCGAGCTGCGCAACCGGCGCAGGCGACTCTGGTGCCGGATAGCGACGCACAGCTGACATCGGATCATGGCTTCGATCTTGCGCGCGATGGAGCGCGTCTGCGGCCTCTCGTGCGCCAATTGAAATCGCTCGGGTGTCGGGTCAGTTTGTTTGTCGACGCGGACGTCGGCGATGTCGAGCGCGCGGTGGAAATCGGCGCTGACCGCATCGAGATTTACACTGAACCCTACGCCGCAGCCTTCGCCGCGGGCGATCCCTCACTGGCGCTTGCGGCCTGCGTGCGTACCGCGGAGAGAGCGCGCGCTTGCGGCCTCGGCGTGAATGCAGGGCACGATCTCAGCCAGGAAAATCTCGGCGCACTCAAGCGCGCAATTCCGTTCCTCGCCGAGGTATCGATTGGGCACGCGCTCATCGGCGAAGCACTCTATGCAGGCCTTGCGCCCACCGTGCGCGAGTACTTGCGGATCCTCGCGACGGCTTAGACCTCGGCAGCGCGCTTGCGTCGGCTATTCAGCGCGAATGCCTTCAACCCGGATCGCGTCCATTCCGCTGTTGCCAGCCAAAGAGAGCACCGTTGCAATGTCGTCGTAACGTGTTGTCGCTTCTGGATGGACTTCGAGCAATGCGGGCATCACTGCATTCGCTGCCATCGCGAGCGCGGCCGCGAGCTGTGCACGACTGACCGCCGCGCCATCCAGATAGAGCTCGCCGGTTGATTTGACCGACAACTGCAGGATTTTCGGTTGTGCCGCGCTGTCACCGCCAGCCAAGGGCAAGGACAGCTTGTGCAGGGCGAGCGGCGCGGTCAGCATCAGGATCATCACCAGCGCGAGCATCACGTCGATCAAGGGCGTGACATTGATCTCGGCCTGTACTGCGGGAGCAGCGAAACGAAGCGAACGTGCCGTCATCGTCATCTCCGGTAGTCCTGCGGATTGCGTCTTCAGCCTACGCCGAAGCGCTGCAGGCACGCAACAGGGGGCCAGCGGTCACGCATCCATCGCGCCGCGCAATCACCAGAAATGAAAACGGCGCTGCATTGCTGCAGCGCCGTGGTGTTTCTCTTCGATCGGGCGAACTTACTGGTCGTTCGCGCCGGTCGTGATGAAGCCGATCTTGACCATGCCGGCTCGCTTCGCCGCGGCCATCACAGCAGCAACCTTTTGATACTGTGTTGTCTTGTCGGCGCGAATCTGCAGTTCCGGCTGCGGATTTTTCTGCGCAGCAACCAGCAACTGTGCCTGAAGGATCGCTTCTGTTACCGGCTCATCGTTGTAGAACAGATCGCCGTTTTCCTTGACCGCCAGGTCGATCGGTTCCGGCTGCGGCTGGTCAATCACGTTCGGATTGGCCTGCGGCAGGTCGATACGGATCTTGTGCGACATCAAAGGCGCCGTGATCATGAAGATGATCAGCAGCACCAGCATCACGTCAACCAGCGGCGTGACGTTGATCTCGGCCATCGGGCCACCGCCCGAACCACCTGAACTCATAGCCATGGCTTACTTCCTCGCGGCAACCGGCGCTGCGCCCGCTTCGACGCGCGAACCGGTCGCAAAGAAATCATGCAGGTCGTGCGCGAATTCGTCGAAGCGCGCGTAGATCACGCGGTTCTGGCGCACGAAGAAGTTGTAGGCGAGCACGGCCGGGATTGCGACGAAAAGACCGAAGGCGGTCATGATCAGCGCTTCGCCGACGGGACCAGCCACCGCTTCCATCGAGGCATTTCCCGATGCAGCGATCTTGATCAACGCGTGGTAAATGCCCCAGACGGTGCCGAGTAGACCGACGAACGGAGCGGATGATCCAACCGTCGCAAGCACCGTCATGCCGCCTTCCAGGCGCAGGCTTTCCCGAGCGACGGCTTGGCGCAGGGCACGATCGATGAACTCCGAGCGGTTGAGGGCTTCGACCAGGCGGCTGCCTTCATTGCGCTGGTGATGAGCCGCCGCGGAGGCGCAGTCGAGTGCGATCTTGGAGAACGGTTCGCCCTTCGGCTGGTCCTCAAGAAAACGCACCGCATCCTGTGCGGACGGCGTGTCCCAGAATGTGTGGATTACCTTCTCCATGCGCGCACGGATCATGCCGTTGCGCAGGAAGTTGGCGACCACGAAGTAGATCGACGAGATCGACATGATGCAGAGGGTGACAAACACGATCCAGCCCAGAGCATCGAAGTTCTGGATCAGGTCGTGAAAGCCCATCTGGCTCATGGCAGCGGCGCTGTTGCCGCCGCCGGGCGCTGGGATGACAGCAGGCTGAGCCGCTGCGGGGGACTGAGTGGCATCTTGCTGCATGGCGCTACCCTACTCGGTGGGGGTGAAGGAGATTGGAACCAAGGCGTAGCCCGGAGCGGGTTGGCCGTTCTTCATACCGGGGTTAAATATCCACCCCTTGACAGCTTCAATAGCGGCCTGATCCAGAATGCGCGAGCCGCTTGACTTTTCGACTGTCACTTCTTGCGCGTGACCATCCGTACCCACCAGCACCTTGAGTACTACCGTACCCTGCTGGTGGAGACGTAGTGCCTGCACCGGATATTTCGGTGGATGCATCCTACGGTAACTGATGTTCTCGCTCGGCGCGATATCCGACGGCGGTGCCGGTGGCGCAGGCGGTGCCGGTGGCGGCGCCGGGGTCGACATCGGCGTCGCTTCCTCGGTAACGACCTGCGGCGCAGGTGGCGGCGGCGGCGTTTTCGGCGGCGGCGTCACCTTCTCGATGATCTTCGGCGGCGGCTTTTTCGGTGGCTCCGGCGGCGGTGGTGGTGGTGGCGGTGGTGGCGGCGGCGGCTCGATGAACTCCACGGTGACCTTCTTGTCGACGGTCTTGTCCTTCGCGTCCGGTGGCGCGACAGGCGCCATCATCATCGCGAAGGCGAATACGTGCAGAGCGAACGCGCTTGCGAACGCTGTGACGCGTCGCCAGCTGAAAGTGTCGCCGCCAGATTGGTAGGTATCTGCCATCAGTTTGACCAACGAGAATTGAGTCTGTGCGGACGTGCGAGCGACACTTTGCTGTTCCGCCCCGTATGAATCCCCGGGGGCGCGAGAGCGGAGCACGGTACAACACCGGACGCCCTTACGACAAGCGGTTGAAGCGAGTGACTTTCACGTAATTATGGAGATGTGTTTCCTGAAAGCTCGAAATTCCGTGAGCCGCTGGCCACTTGCTCGCCACCTCTCGGAGCGCCAAGCGCAATCTCGGCAACGCGCTCGTCGGAATTTCGTTTGGAGCGTACCGTTATTTTTTCTTCGCGCGCTGGATTTTGACGCCCCCTTGCGCTGCCTTGATCCGTTGTGCGGCCATGGTCTTGGTTGTTGAATGGGTCAGTGCTTTGTTCCAGTCGGCCATCGCCGCTGCGTTTTGGTCGAGATCGTTCTCGGCGTCGCCGCGCAACAGGTACGCCTCGCCTTCCTGACGCAAGCTGCCCCTGGTAATCGCCCGGTTGAGCGCATCAATCGCTTCCTTGGATTTACCCGAGTAGAACAGCAGATAGCCGAGTTGGTAGTCGACGTTGCCATCTTTCGCCATCGGTGAAGCTTTCGAGTAGCCATCGATCGCACAAGCGTCGTCTTCGGCCTGGGTGCATACGTCACCCAGCAGCTTGTTGGTGTCGTACGTCGGCTGGATCGTACCTTTGGAAAAGCCTTCCTTCATGGTCGCGGCGGCGTCCTTCGGCTTTTCCGCCGATGCCTGCAACTTGGCCAACTGTACGTAGTCTTCGCTTGTCGTGATCTGACCCTGACTCTTGGCCTTGGCCATCAGCTCGAGCGCCTTTTGCGGCTTGTCGCCCTGGATGTAGATCGTTGCCAGCTGGTTGATCAGTTTTTTGTTGTTCGGATCCTTGCCCAGCTGTTGCTGCACAACCTCGGCAGCTTGATCGTACTGATTGAGCTCGAAGTAGCTCGCCATCAGGATTTGCGTCCAGCTATCGGCCGGTTTGTCGGTCATCGACAAGGCCTTCTTCATTGTGTCGACAGCCAGCTGGAACTGGTCGGTGCGGTAGTAGGCATTTGCCTTGACTGCAAGTTCGTCGGCGCTTTGCTTGCCGGTCAGTTTTTCCCAGTCGGCCAGGGTTGCCAGCGCATCCGGGTATTTCTCCTGCTGCAGCTGGGCCTGTGCCAACGCATAGACCATCTGGAACTGCGACGCATTCGGCATGGCATCAAACGCGATTGCCTTCCTGTACTCGGCGATGGCCTGATCACCCTTGTCCTGATCCCAGTACACCTGCGCCTGCAGCTGGTGCGCGAACGCCTGCGCGTATTTGCTCGAATGATCGTTGGCGATCACCTTGTCGAGCACGGGTTGCGCTTCGGCAGCCTTGTTGTCGTTGACAAGATCCGCTGCCTTGTTGAGCTCACGCTGGTCGCCTGAGGACATGTCGAGCTTGGGCTCGGTGCGCGTCGCGTTCGGATACTCGTTGGCGGCTTTGTCTGGCTTGCCGTGTGAATGATCGTTTTTCTTGGCCGAGCTTGAAGACGACGTCGACGACATCTGCGCGAAGACGCTGAACGAAGACAGCAATGCCGATGCGCAAATTGCCGCGAGTACCCATTTCGAGCGCTTCATGATCTTCACTCCGTTCAAACTACGAAGGTCGTCGCATATTATAGACGACGATTGCAAATAGGTGCTGAGGTTACCGCCGCGTTGGCAACGAGCACAAGCGCGGCAATCGCCGGCTGCTGCGGCGCAACAATCAATCGAACCATAAATATACATATGTACTATGATTTTTGTATATCTTTCGACGCGCTCAGACATCGAGATTCGCGACCCTCAGCGCGTTCTGCTCTATGAATGCGCGACGAGGTTCAACGACGTCGCCCATCAAGGTCGAGAAGATCTGATCTGCCGCAACCGCATCTTCGATACTCACCTGCAGCAAGCGCCGCGTATCCGGGTTTACCGTGGTATCCCACAACTGTTCCGGATTCATTTCACCTAGACCTTTGAAGCGCTGGATCGTGCGGCCACGTTTTGCCTCGTCCATCAACCATGCATACGCCTGGCTGAAAGTCGTAACGGCTTGTGCCTTGCCGCCGCGGCGTACCTGGGCACCTGGCTGCATGAGACCCGCGATCTGCGATGCCGCCTCGACGATCGGCTTGAATTCGCCCGCCGCCAGGAAGGTCGCCGGCAAAACCTGGGTATGGCGAAGCCCATGCTGGTCTCGATCGATGATCAAAGTCGCTCCATGCTCGGCGCTTCCGGGCTCGACGCGCAACGCATAACGCGGCCGACCAAGACCCGATGCGGCCAATGACGCCTGCATGCGCGTAATCCAGGCATCCAGAACCGCCGGGTTCTGCCAACCTTCGGCGGCGAGGGGCGCATCGAGCAACGCATGCAGGAACGCGACGTCGAAGCGAAATCCAAGCCGCTCGATCTGGTCCAGCGCCGTGCGATAGGCACCCATCAGCTTTTCGAGGCCAGGCCCGCTGATGGGTGGTGCATCGCTGCTGTAGGCCAGTTCCGCGTTGTCCACCGCGTTCGAAATCAGGTACGCATTGAGCGCCGCGTCGTCTTTGAGGTACAGCTCCTGTTTGCCCTGCTTGAGTTTGTAGAGCGGCGGCAAACCGATGTAGATATGACCTCGCTCAATAAGTGCCGGCATCTGCCGGTAGAAAAAGGTCAGCAGCAAAGTGCGGATATGGGAGCCGTCGACGTCCGCGTCGGTCATGATGATGATGCGGTGGTAGCGCAGCTTGTCGACGTTGAACTCGTCCTTGCCGATGCCCGTTCCCAGCGCGGTGATCAAGGTGCCCACTTCAGCGCTGGCGAGCATGCGGTCGAAACGCGCTCGCTCGACATTGAGAATCTTGCCTTTAAGGGGCAGGATCGCCTGGTTTTTGCGGTTGCGGCCCTGCTTCGCCGAACCGCCTGCGGAATCGCCCTCGACGATGAACAGTTCACTGAGCGCCGGGTCTTTTTCCGAGCAGTCCGCGAGCTTGCCTGGAAGGCCAGCGATATCGAGTGCACCCTTTCGTCGGGTCATCTCGCGTGCCTTGCGCGCCGCTTCGCGCGCGCGCGCCGCATCGACAACCTTCGCCGTGATCGCACGAGCTTCGGCGGGGTTCTCGAGCAGGAATTCCTCGAGCTTCTGGTTGACGATCGATTCGACGATGCCTTTCACCTCGCTCGATACCAATTTGTCCTTGGTCTGCGAGGAGAACTTCGGGTCGGGCACCTTGACCGACAGAACCGCAATCAACCCTTCGCGCATGTCGTCGCCGGACAACGCGACCTTGGCGGTCTTCTGCAGCCCCGACTTCTCGATGTAATTCGACAGTGTGCGCGTCAGGGCGCCGCGGAAGCCGGACAAGTGCGAACCGCCATCTCGTTGCGGAATGTTGTTGGTAAAGCAGAAAACAGTTTCCTGATACGCGTCGGTCCATTGCATAGCAAGGTCGACCGTGGTGCCCTCGTGTTGCGCGCTGAAGTTGATGACCTTCGCGTGCAGCGGCGTCTTCAGCAGGGCCAAATGCTCGACGAAGGATCGGATGCCTCCCTCGTATTCGAACAGGTCCCGTTTGTCGCTGCGCTCGTCGATCAGCTCGATCTTGACGCCGGAATTGAGGAACGAAAGTTCGCGCAAGCGTTTCGCGAGGATGTCGTAGTGGAACTCAATCGTCGAGAACGTACCCAAACTTGGGTGGAATCGCACCGTGGTGCCGCGCTTGGTGGACGGACCGACGACCTTCAGCGGAAACAGGGGCTCGCCATGGGCGTATTCCTGCGCGTGCTCGAAGCCATCACGGCAGATGTTCAGCCACAGGTGGTCAGACAAGGCATTGACGACGGAAATGCCGACACCGTGCAGTCCGCCCGAAACCTTGTAACTGTTGTCATCGAATTTGCCCCCCGCATGCAGCACGGTCATCACGACTTCTGCGGACGATCGCCCCTCGTCGGCCTGCATACCTACGGGAATTCCGCGGCCGTTGTCCGCCACGCTGACCGAACCGTCGGTCAGGATCGTCACAGTCACGTGGTCACAGTATCCGGCGAGCGCTTCGTCGATCGAGTTGTCGACAACTTCAAAGACCATGTGATGCAGGCCGGTGCCGTCGTCGGTGTCGCCAATGTACATACCAGGCCGTTTTCGGACGGCCTCAAGACCCTTCAAGACCTTGATTTTACTTGAATCGTATTGATCGCTCATGAGGCTCCGGGCGCGTTTGCCGGCGCGCGGAGCACGCCAAGGCTGGCTGGAATACGCCAATTATAGCAGTCGCGCCACCCTGCCTTGTTCCACGTGGAACCTCGTAATCGGCATGTCGAGGTGGGCGAGCCCTTTCGGTTCTTCCGTCCCCGTCGCCAGGATCTGCGCGCCACTTCCGATCAACGTCTTGAGCACTTTCCGTTGATGCTCCCCGTCCACCTCCGAAGCGAGATCATCGAGACAAAGAATTGGCCACTCACCCGCATGGACCGCAAACAACCGCGCCTGCGCGATAATGCAGGCAAACGCGCAAAGCTTTTCCTGTCCCCGGGACAGATGCTCCCGCCTCATCGTCGCGCCGAACGCGAGCGACCAGTCCGCCCGGTGTGGGCCTGCCGTCGTGTGCCCCCGAGCGATATCGCGTCCACGTCGCTCGCAGAGAACATCAGCAAGTGAGCGCTGGTGGTCAAAACCCGGCTGGTATTCCAAGTGCGCCTCGCCAAGTTCACCGAGGAGCTCAAGCAGTAACTCAACAATGACTGGCTGCAACGCAGCGAAGTATCTACGTCGCATCGCGGTCAAGGGTTCCGCGGCCAGCACCAGTTCGCGATCCCAAACATCAAGCTCAGACGCTGAAGCGATGCCCCTCAGCATCGCATTGCGTTGCTTTAGTGCGCGCTGGTATCTCCGCCACTGAAGGAGAAAATCCTGTTCCACGTGGAACACACCCCAATCAAGGAAGCGGCGTCGCTCCACGCTGGACCCACAAATCAATTCGTGCGAACCCGGCTCGAAACACACCACAGCCGTGTGCCGGAGCAACTCGCCGACAGGCAGCGCCTCGCCATTGAGCCTGGCATCCAGCCTACTCCCGTTTCTCGCTACACCGACCCGCTCAACCAAAGCACGAGAACGCAACAACTCACCGAACACTGAATAACCGGCGCTCCCATGTCGGACCAGCGCATCCCTGGATGACGTACGAAACGAGCGCCCATGGGACAGCAAAAACGCCGCTTCCAGCAAACTGGTCTTGCCCGCCCCGTTGGGGCCGAGAAAAAAATTCCAGCCCGAGGCCAAATCAAGCTCGAGCCGCTCAATCAACCGCAAGTTAGCTATACGAAGACAGTTCAGCTCCACGTTGATTCACACGCGTACAACACGGCCATCAACGCGTGTCCGGGGGCACTGCACTCAGAGACGCAGCGGCATGATTACGTGCCGCGTATCCTCGGAATCGGGTTTGCGCATCAGGCAACTCGATTGGCCGTCCCGCAAACACAAGAGCACCTCATCGGTGCTGATCGCGCCGAGCGCATCCAGCAGATAATTCACGTTGAACCCAACGCTCAGTTCCGAAACACCGGTCTTGGCCTCGACCTCCTCAATCGCCTCTTCTTGCTCTGGGTTGTGAGCAACAATCCGCAAACAATTTGGGCTCACTTCGAGCTTCACGCCGCGATACTTTTCGTTGGACAAGATTGCCGCGCGCTGTAACGCAGCCCGAACAACCTCGCGTTGCACACGCACCTCCTTATCAGCACCAATCGGGATCACCGCTTCGTAGTCAGGAAAACGACCGTCAATAAGCTTCGAAGTGAACGTCACATCACCGCGACGAACTCGCAGATGATTGCGCGCGAACTCGAGATCGACGGTGCCATCGCCCGATTCAAACAGTCCCTGAAGCTCATTGATTCCCTTGCGCGGCACAATTACCTGGCGGGGCGTCGCGACCTTTGCATCGATGCGAGTCTCGGCTAACGCAAGGCGATGACCGTCGGTCGCAACGCAGCGAAGTACATGCTCGCGCAAGTCGAGAAGCATGCCGTTGAGGTAGTAGCGGACATCCTGGTGCGCCATCGCAAAACCCGTCCGCTCCATTAACTCCTTCAA
>JBDSNK010000253.1:0-15743 GCA_039915385.1 Dokdonella sp. | reverse complement strand
CGGCGATGACTTCGCCCTTGATCGGCTTTTCTGCAGCGGCGTCGGGGATGACGATACCGCCGGCCGACTTCGTCTCGGCCTCCAGACGCTTGATGATGACGCGGTCGTGCAATGGGCGAAGCTTCATATGACTCTCCATCAACTGGTTGATATGAAAGGAATTACTGAAAGTTGTTAGCACTTGGTGTTGCTGAGTGCCAAGTTTAGCGGCGAAGCAATTCCAAAGGAAGCACTACGTCGGGGTGGTAACCAGTTGGAGGCGGCCGAGTGTCGTTCAAGGGCTCGGAGAGAAATGACGATCCTTGACAGGATCGACACGGAAGTGTGCCAATCCTCTGTTTGGTGATGGCGGGGAAGCCGGGATGCGACGTGTGTTTGCGCTGTGCGCATTACTTTGGACTGCCTTTGCGGTTGCCGGCACCGAGCAGTCAGGTGGATTGATCCTGAGCTTTCGTGCGGGCAGCGAACTACATCTGCTTTCCTCTTCGATGGTTGCTCGCGTGGCGGTACCGCGATCCAGCGAAGGCCCCAGCTGGACTGCGACGGCGATCGTCCCTTCCGGCGCGATACGCTGGTCGCGCGCCTTTCCTGTGCCACGCGCGTTCCACCTCGCGACTGCTGACGAACCGATGTTTTCGATAGCGATTCCGCACGTGGAACGCGACGACCGGATAACCATCCGCGATGAGCGGGGCGAGTTACGCTGGTCGCAGGTCGCAGATATGACCATGCTCACGGCGGCTGCCGCAGCGAGCCAGAAGGTCGCCAAGGACATCGGATCTGCGATCGCGGCGACCACAAGGCTGCATTCCTCGACCGCGTCCCACGCCTTCTTGCGACAACTGGAAACGCAGCGGGCAGATGCCGCTGCGATTGCAAGAGACGGCGAGCGCGACCATTCCCCAACGAGACCCCTTCCGCAAGCCGCGAAGAATCTCGTGACCACGGCTTCCGGCGGCATCACATACTCCGTCACGGGCAGCATCGCGGACGCAACAAGACCATCTCTGGTACGCGCGTTCAATGCGGCCGATGGCAGCTTCGTCGTTTCGACCGAGCAGGACTGGGCTACGCAGCGTTTCCAACTTCCGCTTGCGGCAGGCACCTATATCCTGGAATACGACGACAATCTCGAGAACATCGACAGCCCTTTTTTCTATCAAAAACCCACGCGCTCATTGCCCATCCGCGTCGACGCGGACATGCAACTTCCGGCCGCCACGCGCGATCACGCGGCCGGCGAATTTTCGCTGCTCGCACGCGTACCTTGCGCGTTGGTCGCCGCGAACAATTATCTGCAAGGCTGGATCGAAGTGTGGGCGAAATCCGCCGATGGCGCGCATATCGAACGCCAGGCCAAGCTCGACTCCGTCTCCACGCAAGGCCTGGACGGGTTGTGCGAGGCTCGCTACGTGATTCAACTGAGTCCCGGCTCGTACACGGTAGCGGCGTCGCCGCTTGGCTGGGAGCCACGCCGGTTCGAGGACGTGCAGGTCATCGTCGGAGAACGGGTCGAGCGCGCAGAGACGTTCGCGGCAGCGGACCGTACGCTGGTCTGGCGTGGTGTTGTTGTCGACGCCTCGCATCAACCCGTCGGCAACGCATTCACCTTGGCCGACGATCGAATCCAGGGTGCCGCGTGGGCTCCATGGCCCGATGCCATGGGCCGGTTCGAAATTCCGTATCGCAAAAATTGGGTCGTCGACTTCGAGCAGCCATGGTGGACCGCGACGGAATCGTTTGTCCGACACGTCGTGGCAATGGATGAAATCCCGTTGCCATCGACCGTTGTCATCGACGACCTCGAACTCGAGTCCGTGATGGATGGCGGGCTGATGCGCCTGTATGGCAACGGTGATCGCGAAAAGCGCTTCAACATCCTTTTCATCGCCGAAGGCTATACCGATGTGGCTGAGCCATTCACCGACGCCAATGGAAACGGAACCTGGGATGGGTTCGTCTGGGATGACCTGGACAAGGACGGGGTCTATAGCAGCGCGGATCGATTGCAGCGCTATGGTGATTACTCGTCGATGCCGGACCCCGAACTGGGATCTGTGCCGACGGCGCGCAACGAGCCGTTCACCGATCTCAATGCCGATGGCGTGCCGAGCCTCGACGACCCGGCCTTGTTCCTGATCAAGGCGCGCGATTTCATGCGCAGCTTCCTTGGATCGGATTTCTGGAGCGAGCATCGCGACGCATTCAATGCATATGCCATGTTCGAGCCTTCGGCACAGGCGGGCTACAGCATCTATTCGGCCACGGGTGAACCGCTTGTCTCGCGATCGACCCGGTATGGCGCTTCCCTGGATCAGTCGCGCAACCTCGTTTCGGTAGATCGCCCTGCGGCAATGGAAAAGGCGCTGGCCGTGCTGCCCGAAGTCGACCTCGTCGTCGTGCTTGTCAACGAGCCCGTCTGGAATGGTGCAAGAGGCAACGTCACCGTTTCCCAACCCGGAAGCATGGTCTACATGGGCGCGGGCTACGACCGCGTACTGCGCGACATGACGCCATCGCACGAAATGGGACATTTCATCGGTTCTCTCTGCGACGAATACAGCGAGTTCAACGGCGTCAATCCGTCAAATGGATCGACCTCGATCTGGTGCCCGAATGCGAGCTATTCGGCAAATCCAGCGGATGTCCCCTGGGCGGCCTGGCTGTCGACGGTGGGCCCGGCTATTCCGAGCCGCAATCTCGATGAGTCGATCGGCGTGTATGAAGGGGCGGACTACTATCCCGGCGGCGCGTATCGGCCTTCCTATCGATCCACGATGCGAGATCTGTCGCCACTGTTCAACGAGCCTTCGCGCGCTGCGTTGTTGAAAGCAGTGCGGACCCGTGTCGAGAGTGGTCTTGCGACTCCACACTCGCATCGTGCGATGCCCTTGGTGTTGTCACGAACGCGCAAGGCAGAGCCTCTATAACGGCGGTTTGCATCCGCGACAATGTGTCCGCAACACTCGGGGAAAGTTTCCATGCCGTTCAAACCACGCGCGCATCACGCCGCGCTATGCATATTTCTGGCCTCCGCCACGCCCTCTGCGCTGGCGCAATACGTCTCCCTGGTCGGCGGCGTACCGGCCGTGCAGGACTTCAATGCATTGGCCGCGAGTGGCAGCAGCGCGACCCTGCCTGACGGTTGGTATCTGGCCGAGAGCGGCAGCAACGCCAACGCAACCTACACCGCGAGCAACGGCGCGGCCAACGCTGGCGATACCTACAGCTATGGCACGAATAGCGATCGCGCTCTCGGCATGCTGCGTTCTGGCTCGCTCGCGCCCTCCATCGGCGCGCAGCTGCGCAACGACACCACGCTTGCGTTAAGCGAAATCGCGGTAAGTTTTACCGGCGAACAATGGCGTCTCGGCACAGCAGGCCGCAGCGACCGCATCGCGGCCCAGTACAGTCTCGATGCGACTTCACTCAGCGACAGCGCCGCCACCTGGGTCGCGATCGCCGCGCTTGATTTCATTTCTCCGGTCAGTAGCGGCACGCTCGGTGCGCTCGACGGCAACGCTGCGGCAAATCGCAGCGCTATTGCGGCTTCGATCAGCGGACTCAATCTCGCGCCGAATGCGAGCCTGTGGCTGCGCTGGGTCGACATGGACGCATCCGGCGCCGACGACGGGCTCGCGATCGACGACATCAGCTTCGCCGTCGCTGGCGATCCACCGGTCGACGTTGCGCCGGGCGTGACGAGCACGACGCCGCTCAACAACGCGGTTGACGTCGCCCTCGATGCTTCGCTCTCGGTCACGTTCAGCGAACCGGTCTCGATGCTCAGCTTTCCGTGGTTTTCGCTGGAATGCGCTGTGTCGGGCACGCATGTGGTCGCCGCAAGCGGCGGGCCGACCACGTATACGCTGGCGCCCGTGTCGGCGTTTGCGCCAGACGAGGACTGCAGCTGGACGACCCTGGCCAGCGAAATCGTCGACATAGACGGTACGCCGGATCATCCGGCCAGCGACACCGTCGTCGCGTTCCACACGCTGGACCCGAGCAGTTTTCCTCCGAGCGTCGCCTCGATTGTGCCGGCCGAAGGCGCGAACAATGTGCCTGCGGCGAGCACGATCGGCGTGACGTTCAGCGAAGCGGTGACGACCAACGCGAATGCGTTCGCCCTCGCCTGCGATTCGAGCACGGTCACACTTGGTGAAAGCGGCAGCGGTGCGAACCGCACGCTGACGCCGGCGATTGCATTGCCGGCCGGCGCGCAGTGCATCTTCACGATCAGCGCGAGCGAGGTACAGAACGGGTTCGGCGTGCCTCTCGCCGCCGACGTGAGCCGACACTTCTCGATCAGCGTCGGCGGCAACGTCGACGCGTACTACGCACACGTCAACACGAGCAGCCCGGATCAGTTGCGCTGCTCGCTGCACCTGACGATCCGCGGTCACACCGCTTATCCCTATTACAGCAACTCGGGTATCAACACCTGGACGATTCTCGAGGCAGCGCAGGCGAATCCCGCCAACCCTGCGCAAATTCTCGATGTCTATCGCAACCATTTCTACACCGCGATCACCGACCGCGCCGGCGGCAGCGGCGGCGGCATTACTTACAACCGCGAACACACCTGGCCCAACTCACTCGGCTTTCCGACCGACACCGGCAACCTCGGCATGCCGAACGCGCCGTATAGCGACACCCACATGCTGTATCTGTCCGACACGCAGTGGAATGCGGATCGCGGCAACAAGCCATACGCAGATTGCGCGACCAATTGCGGCGAGCGAACGACCGAGGCGAACGGCGGTTTCGGCGGCGGCAGCGGCGCATATCCGGGCAACTCCAACTGGACCAACAACAACTCGTTCCAGACGTGGGGTCATCGCAAGGGCGACGTCGCGCGCGCGGTGATGTACATGGCGATCCGCTACGAAGGCGGTGTCGATCCTGTCAGCGGCCAGATCGAGCCCGAACTCGAACTCACCGACAATCGCGCACTGATCGTCGGCCGGAACGACTACACGCAGCCAGCGTACATGGGCCTGCTGACCGATCTGCTCGCGTGGAACCAGGACGACCCGCCGGATGATGCGGAACGCGCGCGCGATGAAGTGATCTACAGCTTCCAGGGCAATCGCAATCCCTTCGTCGATCACCCCGAGTGGGCAACACGCGCGCTGTTCGAGTCGATCAATCCACCGACCTGCGAACTCATCAGCAACGATGCGATCTTCGCGAACGGATTCGAGGGAGCGCCGTAGACGAACGCACGTCCTCGGCCGCGCCGGCACTACGACGGCGGCCGCGGCGGCGCCGCTGTGCGATGATTGCGGGCTCGCTCCACGCGTCGCCCGCCATGTCTGTCCTTATCGCCCATTGCAGCTGCCCCGACGCCGAAACGGCGACACGCATCGCGCGCCAGCTGGTCGAGGAACGTCTTGCAGCGTGCGTGCAGGCGATCCCCGGTGTCCGTTCGACGTATCGCTGGCAGGGCGCACTGCACACGGACACCGAAGTGCTGCTGTTGATCAAGACCACGCGCGCACGCTTCGACGCGCTGAAATCCCGCCTGCCTGACCTGCATCCCCATGATCTGCCCGAATTGATCGCCGTCGAGGCCGTTGATGGGCTCGATCGCTATTTGCATTGGGTCGAGGCGGAAACACAATGAACGTCGTGCAAGCGATGCGGTCCAAACGCGGTCCTTATCGCATCGCCCCGATCCATCCGGAGTTTCGCCCCATGCGCACGTTGTTTGCCGGCTTCATCGCCTTGTCCCTTCTTGCCGGTGCCGCGCAGGCGCAAACGACGGACGACCCACGTGCTGACAACGGCAGCGCCGAAAATCGCAGCGCTGACGATCCCGCCGCGGCAGCGGAGCCGACCCTGCTCCCGGTCGAGGAAGCCTTCAAGCTGAGTGCACGCATCAACGAGTCCGGCAAGATCGCGCTGCACTGGACCATCGCCAACGACTACTACCTGTACCGCGCACGCATCAAGGCCAAGGCTGCGCAAGAAGGATTGACGCTCGGCACGCTCGATATGCCGGCAGGCGAGAAGAAGCACGACGAGTTCCTTGGCGACGTCGAGGTCTATCACCATACGATCGATGCCGTGCTGCACTACACGCTTGCCGATGCGAGCGCGAAGACGGTCGCCTTCACGCTCACCGTGCAGGGCTGCCACGAAACCGATCCGAAGATCTGCTACCCGCCGAGCCCGACCACGCTGATGCTCGGCGTCGGCGATGCCGCGCTGGTGACGATGGATAGCCAGAAGAACGCTGCGGCTGAAGCTGCTCCCACAAACGCGACCGCCACCAATGCCCCAGCCGGCATGCCGACGGCGGCGCCGTTGATCAATCTCGGCGGCAACAACGCGTCTGCTACGCAGGACAATGCGCCACTGCCCGCCGAACAGGCCTTCGTGTTCGAGGCGATCGCGCAAAGTCCGACCGCGATCCTCGCGCGTTGGACGATGCCCAAGGGCTATTACCTCTACCGCGACAAGAGTTCGGTGACGCTCGCCGACGGAAACGACAACCGCAGCGGCGTCAAGCTCGGCGCACCGCAATGGCCCAAAGGCGCGCCGCATACCGACGAACATTTCGGCACGGTCACCGTCTATTTCGACCAGGTCGAATTGCCGATTGCGCTCACGCGCGAAAGCGGCATGCCACAGGCCATCAAACTGCATGCCGAATACCAGGGTTGTCTTGAGAACGGCATCTGCTATCCGGTCATGCAGCGTGACATCAGCATCGCCATGCCCGCCGCTACAGCCCAGGAACTCGCAGCCGCAAAAGCGTCGTTCGTAGCGCCAGCGGCCAGCGCGAACCCGCTTGCGTCGTCCGGCACTCAACCTTCCGTCGACGACAATGCGTTGCGCAGCATGCCGCCGGCACCGAGCGGCGCAGGCATCCTCGGTGCACTCGTGCTGGCCCTGCTCGGTGGTCTGATCCTGAATCTGATGCCGTGTGTGTTGCCGATCCTCTCGCTCAAGGTGCTTGGTCTCGCGCAAAGCGGCGAAAGCCACGAGAAAGCACGCAAGCACGCGCTCGCCTACACAGCCGGCGTGTTGGCCGCGTTTGCAACGATCGGCCTTGCCGTGATCGGCCTGCGCGCGGCCGGACAGGCGCTCGGCTGGGGCTTCCAGTTGCAGCAGCCGGTGTTCGTCGCGGTGCTCGTTTACATCCTGTTCGCGATCGGACTGAGCCTGTCGGGCGTGTTCAACATCGGCGCCGGCCTTGCCGGAGTCGGTCAGGGCCTGAGCACCCGCAGCGGCACTGCCGGGGATTTCTTCACCGGCGTGCTTGCCGTCGTCGTCGCAAGCCCGTGCACCGCACCGTTCATGGGCTCGGCGCTCGCCTTCGCGTTCTCTTCTTCATCGCTGGTCGCGCTGCTCGTGTTCCTCGCACTCGGCGTCGGCCTTGCGCTGCCCTTCCTGCTTGTCGGTTTCGTACCGGCGCTCGCATCGCGCCTGCCCAGACCCGGCGCATGGATGGAAACGCTGAAACAAGTGCTTGCGTTCCCTATGTACCTGACCGCGGTATGGCTCGCCTGGGTGCTCGGCAACCAGCGCGGCATTGACGCGATCGGCTGGGTGCTCGCCGGCGCCGTCGTGCTCGCGCTCGGCCTGTGGTGGTGGGAACAAAGCCGCTATCGCGGCGGCCCGGTCACACGCTCGCTCGCGATGCTCGTCGTGCTTGCCGCGCTTTGGCCGATCGTGGAGATTGCGCAGTTGGCAGTGCCAACCCACACCCAGTCGGACTCGAAGGACACGGTCGCGTATTCCGCGGAACGCCTCACGGCGCTGCGTGCCGAAGGTCGCAGTGTGTTCGTCGACATGGGTGCCGATTGGTGCGTGACCTGCAAGGTCAACGAACGCGCCGTGCTCGGCACCGATGCATTCCGCGCATTGCTCAAGCGCAGCAATGCAGTGCTGTTGACCGGCGACTGGACCAACGTCGATCCCGCGATCACCGCGTTCCTCAAGGACTACAAGTCGGTCGGCGTGCCCTTGTATGTCGTGTTCCGCGCCGGCGAAACCGGTCCGGGCCATGCGCTGCCAACTGTGCTCACACAAAGCATCGTCGAAGAGGCGCTGACGCCCGCGGCGCACTGAGTCGCTCGTGTTCGATCGCACCACACTGTTGATTGTTGCGCTGGCTGTTGGCGGCGC
This sequence comes from Dokdonella sp., assembly GCA_039915385.1. Classification (GTDB taxonomy): domain Bacteria; phylum Pseudomonadota; class Gammaproteobacteria; order Xanthomonadales; family Rhodanobacteraceae; genus Dokdonella_A. The sequence goes on along the minus strand of JBDSNK010000253.1, from coordinate 7,607 downwards.
ACTCGCCGGTCTGTTTGCGGGCGCATGGTTGCGGCCGGTGTCGCCCGTGCAATCGGCCATCAGTTCGCTCGCGATCGGCGGACTGCGCCCCGACATTCATCTGCCTGATGCTGAAGGCCACGCGCAAGGCCTGGCACAGTGGAATGGCAAGTTGATCCTGCTGAATTTCTGGGCAAGCTGGTGCGGCCCCTGTCGCGAGGAAATGCCCCTGCTCGACCACACCCAGCAGCGGCTCGCAGCGCGCGGTCTGCAGATCGTCGGCGTTGCCGCCGACAGCGCTTTGGCAGCGAAGGATTTCCTCGCAAGCCACCCGGTCAGCTATCCGATCCTCATTGACGACCCGGATGCATTGGCTCCCAACGGCCGCGATGTTTCCGCCATCTACGGCAATACGCGCAATGTGCTGCCCTATTCGGTCCTGGTCGGCCGCGATGGCCGCATCGTCGCGCAACGCTTCGGGAATTTCACCGAAGACAGCCTTGATCGGTGGCTAAAGCCTCACCTTTAGGCAAAGAGTTCGCGCAATCTCGGCAAATACCCGTCAAACGTCGCCGAACTGGACAGAACGCGATGTCTCCCCCAGACTAGCGGCCCGTTTTGCGTGAGCCGCCATCTTGGCAACAGTGCTGGTCCTGCATGGCCCCAACCTCAACCTGCTCGGCACACGCGAGCCGGCGGTATATGGCCGCACGACCCTGGCCGAGATCGACGCCGACCTCGCCGTTGCCGCACGCGCCGCCGGGCATGAGCTGAGCGCCCTGCAGTCCAACGCCGAGCATGTGCTGATCGATCGCGTGCACGCGGCAGCGACTGACGGCACTGCCTTCATCCTGATCAACCCGGGCGCGTTCACGCACACCAGCATCGCCCTGCGCGATGCGCTGGCTGCAGTCGCAATCCCGTTCATCGAAGTGCACTTGAGCAATGTGCATTCGCGCGAGGCGTTCCGCCGCCATTCTTATTTTTCCGACCTCGCGGTCGGGGTGATCGCCGGCTTCGGTGCCGACAGCTATCGCTTCGCGCTCGACGCAGCGCTGCGACGGCTCGCTGCCTAAACCCTCTTCAATCACCTTTCCAGCCAGGAGTCCCGATGGACCTGCGCAAGATCAAGAAACTCATCGACCTGCTCGAAGAATCCAATCTCGCTGAACTTGAGATCAAGGAAGGCGAGGAAATCGTGCGCCTGTCGCGCATTCCCAAGGGCATGGTCAGCACGCTGACCGCATCGGCGCCGGCGCCGCAGGTTCACGCAGTGGCGCCCATCGCTGCGCTCACAACGAGTGCACCTGCCGCGCCCATGCCGGCCGGCGAAACATTGCCGCAAGGCCACGTAGTCAAGGCACCGATGGTCGGCACGTTCTACGCATCGGCGAATCCGGAGTCGGCCGTCTACGTGAAGGTCGGCCAGGCGGTCAAGGCCGGCGACACCCTCGGCATCATCGAAGCGATGAAGATGTTCAACCAGATCGAGGCCGATGTCAGCGGCACCGTGACGGCGATCCTCGTCAACAACGGCCAGCCGGTCGAATTCGACGAACCAATGTTCGTGATCGGCTGAGGCAGCACATCCCATGCTAGACAAAGTTGTCATCGCAAATCGCGGCGAAATCGCATTGCGCGTGCTGCGCGCGTGCCACACGCTTGGCATCAAGACCGTCGCGGTGCACTCCACCGTCGACCGCAATCTCAAGCACGTCGGCATGGCTGATGAATCGGTCTGCATCGGACCAGCGCCCGCGGGCGAAAGCTATCTCAACGTGCCGGCGATCATCGCGGCGGCCGAGGTGACCGACGCGCAGGCGATCCATCCCGGCTACGGTTTTCTTTCCGAGAATGCGGACTTCGCCGAGCGCGTCGAGAAATCCGGTTTCATCTTCATCGGACCGACCGCCAGCGTGATCCGCCTGATGGGCGACAAGGTCGAGGCGATCCGCGCAATGAAGGCGGCTGGCGTGCCGTGCGTGCCGGGCTCCGGTGGCTCGCTCGGCGAGGACATGATCAGCAACGGCAAGATCGCGCGCGACATAGGCTACCCCGTCATCATCAAGGCGGCCGGCGGTGGTGGTGGACGCGGCATGCGTGTGGTGCACACCGAAGCGCATCTGGCGAACGCAATCACCATGACCAAGTCGGAAGCCAAGGCCGCATTCGGCAATGGCGAGGTCTACATGGAGAAGTTCCTCGAAAATCCGCGCCATATCGAAATCCAGGTGCTCGCCGACGGCCAGGGCAATGCGATTCATCTCGGTGAGCGCGATTGCTCGATGCAGCGGCGACACCAGAAGGTCGTCGAGGAAGCGCCCGCACCCGGCATCACGCCGGAGCAGCGTGCCGACATCGGCAAGGTCTGCGTCGAAGCCTGTCTGCGCATCGGCTATCGCGGAGCCGGCACGTTCGAATTCCTGTACGAGAACGGCCGCTTCTACTTCATCGAAATGAACACGCGTATCCAGGTCGAACACCCCGTCACCGAGTTCATCACCGGCGTTGATCTCGTGCGCGAGCAACTGCTGATTGCAGCCGGCGAAAAGCTCTCGCTGCGCCAGGAAGACATCAAACTCAGCGGCCACTCGATCGAATGCCGCGTCAACGCGGAAGACCCCGACACATTCATGCCCAGTCCCGGCACGGTGAAGCGTTTCGAGTGCCCGGGTGGTCCCGGCGTACGCGTCGATACACACGTCTACGACGGCTACAAAATCCCACCGAACTACGACTCTATGATCGGCAAACTCATCGTGCATGGCCGCGATCGAGCCACCGCGATTGCGCGCATGCGCATCGCGTTGTCGGAAATGGTCGTCGAAGGCATCAAGACCAATGTGCCGCTGCAGCAGCGCATCATGGCCGATGGTGGCTTCCAGACCGGCGGGCAGAACATCCATTACCTTGAGCGGCGGATTGCCGAGGCGAAGGAAAAGTCGATCGGGTTGGGCTGACGCTTCGGAGCATCATCGGTATGCCATCTTGGCTTCTTCTGTGCATCGTTTCGCTAGGAAGCGTTTGCCATCTCCGATCTGCTCCTCCTCCTTCGTATCCAACGGGCGGTCCGTACTACTATCGCTCGTTCGCGAATTATTTCATTCCAATGCGACCAGTCGAACCGCTCTCGCCGCAACAAGCCGCGGAGATGGAGAGAAGCGGTGTTCCCATGAATGTCGCTTATTTCGACAACCAACACCGCATCACCGTATTTGAGTCGCACCGAAAAGATGGAATCAGTCGGGCCACGTATGAATACTTCCCCGATCATTTGGTGCAACGATTGGCCAATTTCGACGGCTCCACTTCCAGTCGATCCTATCCACTCGATGGCTGGCATCCTTGAGCGTCGATCGACCGCCGTTCGCGGCGCCCCCACAACCGTGGCGCGATAACACATGCCCTGGCTAGAACTCTCCCTCACCATCCGCCAATCCGAGCAGGAACACGTCGAACTCGCGCTCGAGGAAATCGGCGCGCTTGCCGTGACCCTGCTCGATGCCGAGGTCGACACGCCGAACGAGCGCGCGATCCTCGAACCCGGCGTCGGCGAGACGCCGGTGTGGGGCGAGATCGCACTGTCGGCTTTGTTCGATGCCGACGCCGATCGCGCCGGTCTCGTGCATGTGCTCACCGATCTGGTGCCTGAAATCACGCCGGAGCAGATCCGCTTCCGCGAGATCGAGGATCAGGACTGGACGCGCGTATGGATGGACCAGTTCCAGCCGATGCAGTTTGGTCGACGCCTGTGGATCTATCCATCGAACATCGAACCACCGACGGATGATCCCGATGCGGTCACCGTGCGCCTCGATCCCGGCCTCGCGTTTGGCACCGGCACCCATCCGACCACCGCGTTGTGCCTGCAATGGCTGGACGCTGCCGACTTCGCCGGCAAGACGGTCGTCGACTACGGTTGCGGTTCCGGCGTGCTCGCGATCGCAGCGCTCAAGCTTGGCGCAGCGCGTGTCATCGGCGTTGACAACGATCCACAAGCGCTGCAAGCAAGCCGCGACAATGCGCAGCGCAACGATGTCGCCGATCGCCTCGACTTGTTTGCTCCCGATGACTACGTGGCAACACCCGCCGATCTGCTGATCGCGAATATTCTCGCCGGGCCGCTGGCTGAACTTGCGCCGCGCTTTGCCGCATGCCTGAAACCGCAGGCGCCATTTGCGCTGTCCGGTATTCTGATCGGACAGGAACAGGAATTGCTCGAACGCTACGCCGACGAGTTCGAGGATCTCGTCGTTGCGACGCAGGAAGACTGGGTGCGCATCAGCGGGCGGCGGCGCTGAGCGCATGTCCTCGCGTGAACAAGCGGCTTCACGTCAGACTGTCGGTGTCGGCACTCGTTTGAATCCTCTGCGCTGGGTCGGTCGCCATCTGGCGCGCTACCTGTCGGAACCGCGCGATTCGGCAAATCTTGCGACGAACCGCACGCCGCTGCTAGCAGCAGTCTTGCGCAAGGGCGATGTGCTGCTCGTCGAAGGCACCAGCCGATTCTCGTCCGCGATCCGCACCATCACGCAGTCGACCTGGTCGCATGCGGCAATCTTCGTCGGTGACGCCCTCGGTCGCTGCATCGCCGACGAAACGCAGCTGTTCATCGAAGCCGATATCAACGAGGGTGTGCGTGCGATGCCGCTGTCGCATTTTTCGCGCTGGCATACGCGGATCTGCCGCCCGGTCGGCCTCGGCGACAGCGAGATCGATGCAGTGATTGGTTATGTCATCGCGCGGATGGGCAATCAGTACGACCTGCGCAACGTCGCCGACCTCGCTCGCTATCTGCTGCGGCCACCGCCGGTTTCGCAACGCTATCGTCGACGCCTGCTGGCGCTCGGCAGCGGCGACCCGACGCGGGCGATTTGTTCATCGCTGATTGCCGGCGCCTTCGCCTCGATCGACTACCCCGTGCTGCCCGACATCGAACTCGCGCAGGAGAAAGGCGCAGCCGGCAAGGAACAAATGCGCGAGATCCTGCACATCCGGCATTCGAGCCTGTACGCGCCGCGCGACTTCGACGTGTCGCCGTATTTTCGCATCGTCAAGCCCACCATCGAAAGCGGCTTCGATCCGCATAAACTGACCTGGGCGGCTGCGCTCAACGACGCGTCGACCGGTCCGACCGGCTAGAATCGTCGGCCTGCACGCACGACCCCTGTCCCGCGCCGCCATGTACACGCAATGCCCGCACTGCCTGACCATCTTCAAGCTCGCCGGTACCGAGCTCGCGGCCGCGCATGGCAGCGTGCGCTGCGGCCATTGCGCGGCGGTATTTGACGCTTTGCGCACGCTGAGCGCGCAATTGCCGCCGGAACCGATAGAGAGCCTGCCGACCCACCCCAAGCGTTCGGCACCGCCGCAGCTCGACCTCCCGGTGTTCCGGCCAAATCCTGCGCAAACGACCCTGTTTGCAGCGGAGCCTGCCGATCGCGCCAAGGCAATCGAACGATCCTCCTTGCCCGCGTTCGCTGCTGCGCGCCGACGCGCCCGCACCCCGCGCACCTGGCCGTGGCTCGCCGCAAGCATGCTGCTGATGCTGACCTTGCTCGGAGAAATTGCCTGGTCGGAACAAGCGAGCTGGATCAACGATGCGCGCGCGCGCGTCTGGCTGGAACCGGCCTGCGCGAAACTCGGCTGTCGCCTGCCGTTGCGACACGATGCAGCGACGCTGGAACTGCTCTCGCGCGACATCCGCCCGCATCCATCGGTCCCAGGCGCGCTGATCATCTCGGCGACGCTGCGCAACGACGCCACCTTCGCACAACCGTTTCCTATGGTCGAAATCACCTTGTCGGACCTGGATGAGAAGCGCGTCGCAATGCGCCGCTTCCAGCCGCGCGAGTACCTCAGCGACGCCCGCGCGATCGACGGCGGACTTGCTGCGGGCGCGAGTGCCGCGCTGGTGTTCGAGGTCGCCGATCCCGGTCGCGATGCGGTCGCGTTCGAATTCAAGTTCGAATAGACCGACAATCCCGCGCATCCATCGGGCGCGCGTTACGCGACTCTTCTCAGCGAGCCCCTGAGATAGATCGCGCAAGTGCCCATGGATGAAGGCATAGAAGAAAATTTTGCGTGTCGAGCATGCGATTTCGCATCCAGGGGACTTATCAAGTCGCGAGCACGGCGCTAATATCCGCTCCCGATGCCCGCTCGCCTGCGCATCGGCCCACTCAAGGAAGTACGCTCGTCCATAGGGGCCCTGTTTTTGTGAACGCCGCAATCCCGTTGCGCGCCGATGTCGCGCACGAACCATCCTTGCAACCTGCTCTGCGTGAATGCGTGTCGCGCGCCGTGCGTCGCTATCTCGCAGACGTCGAATCGGCTCCGGGCGAGGGCCTGCATGCGCTCGTCATGGGCGAGGTGGAAGCGCCATTGCTGCGCGAAGTGATGGCCTGGTACGGCGGCAACCAGAGCAAGGCAGCAGCCGCGCTCGGCATCAATCGCGCGACCTTGCGCAAGAAGCTGCAGCAATACGGGCTCGCGAGCTGACCTCAGCGGTTCTGCGCGACTCGCCTAGCGCCGCTATAATCGGGCGTTTCCCGCAGCTGCCCACGAACCCATGCTAGACGCCACCCTCGTTCCCGTCCGGCGCGCCCTCCTCAGCGTCTCCGACAAAGCCGGCCTGGTCGATTTCGCACGCGGACTGGATTCGCTCGGCATTGCGCTGATCTCGACTGGGGGAACGGCAAAGGCACTGCGCGACGCAGGCATCAGTGTCGCCGACGTCAGCAGCATCACCGGATTTCCGGAAATCATGGACGGTCGCGTCAAGACCCTGCACCCGGGTGTGCATGGCGGTCTGCTCGGACGCCGCGGCACCGACGACGAAGTGATGGCGGAGCACGGGATCGCACCGATCGACCTGCTCGTGGTCAACCTGTATCCGTTCGAAGAGACCACCGCGACACCCGACTGCACCCTCGAAGACGCGATCGAGAACATCGACATCGGCGGCCCGGCGATGCTGCGCGCGGCGGCAAAGAATCACGAACACGTGGTCGTCGCGGTCGATCCCGCCGACTACGCCGAGCTGCTCGAAGCGCTCGCGCTCGGCGGCACACGACTAGGTCTGCGACGCCGCCTCGCCGCGAAGACGTACGCGCACACGGCGCGCTACGACGGCCTGATCGCCAACTGGCTCGGCGCGCGCGCAGATGCCGAGCGGCCCGAGGCATTCGCGCCAACCCTGCATCTGGCGTTCGCGCGCAAGCAGAATCTGCGCTACGGAGAAAATCCGCATCAGGGCGGTGCCTTGTATGTCGAGCAGAACGTGCCGCCGGGCACCGTCGCCAGTGCGCGCGTGCTTGCCGGCAAGGAACTGTCGTACAACAACATCGCCGATGCCGACGCGGCACTCGAATGTGTCAAGGCGTTCCAGAAGACACCGGCCTGCGTGATCGTCAAGCACGCCAATCCCTGCGGCGTGGCGCTCGGCGCAAATCTGGAGGAAGCCTACGATCGTGCCTACGCCTGCGATCCGGTTTCCGCCTTCGGCGGAATCATCGCGTTCAATCATCGTCTCGATGCCGCTACCGCACGCAAGATTGTCGAGCGCCAGTTCGTCGAGGTCGTGATCGCGCCGGACTTCGATGCCGATGCCATCGACGCGATCGCCG
>JBDSNK010000114.1:0-11003 GCA_039915385.1 Dokdonella sp. | reverse complement strand
TAGCGCTGCTCGCGGATCAGGATCGTCGCCCATTCGCGATACATGATCGCGCGCATCGCGTTGTCGCCGAACGCCGAATCGGCGTTGGTCGCCGCGGTGCGCGCGTGTGCGTCGGCGCTGGCCAGGTCGCCGGCGTCGCGCAGCACCAGGGACAGGTTCGATTCGGCGATGACCGTGGCCGGACTCGCCGGCCCCTGCAGTTTCTGTGCGAGCGCGAGTGCGCGTTCGTAGTAGGGGCGGGCCTCATTGTTGCGATTCTGCTGGCGGATCGCGCCGCCGAGATTGCTGATGAGTCGCAGAGTCAGCGGGTGCTCCTTGCCGAAGACGCGTTCGTACACCGCAAGCTCCGGTGCCAGCAGCTTCTCCGCATCCGCGTAGCGTTTTTGCTCGAGGGCGATGATGGCGAGGTCGTTGATCGCCGCCAACGTTCTTGAATGCTCGTCGCCGTAGCGCTTGCGTCGTTGGGTCAGCAACTCTTCATCCAGCGCTCGACCTTCATCCAGGCGTGCCGTGTCGATGTCGATGGCGGCGAGACTTTCGATGCTGGCGAGCGCATCTTCACTGTCGTCGCCGAACAGCGCTCGCTGTCGAGCGAGAATACGCAGCAGGCGCGTGCGCCCTGCGTCCGGCTTGCCGGAGTCGCCCTCGATGCTGGCGAGATTCGATTCGATGGCAAGACGGTCACGGTCGTCGGCGGGCAGAGCTGCAACCATCGCGAACGCCTTCTCGGCCGTATCCAGTGCGCCAAGAGCGTGATTCTGATTGTCCAGGTTGCGCGCGGCATGCATCGCGGTATGCGCGATTTCAGCAGGGTTGAGGTGCGCTGCATGCGCCGCTTCGATCGAAGCGGTGAAATGCGTGGCTGCCAGGGCGAGCTCGCCGAGCGACGCGTAACTGTCCGCGATCGTGCGCTCGATCGACGCGCGCACGGCCGGTTGTTCGACCAGCTCGCGACCGGCACGCTCCGCAGCGGAATCGAGCACCATGCGCATCAGGCTGCGATCCATGCCCTTTGCTCGGTCCGGATCGATGCCGGCAAGGATGCTGCGTGCGAAGTCGGCGACCTGGACAGCCTTGGTCGCTTCGATCTGCGCAAGCACGGCAGACTTTCGCGCGCGCGCCAGTCCGTCCAGCGCAAGTGCAATCCCGACGATGAGCGAGACGGCGATGACGGCGCTTACAGCAAGGCCGAGGCGGTGCCGTGCAATGAAGGTGCGTGCCAGGTACCAACTTGTCTGCGGCATGGCTTTGAGCGGTCGCCGTTCACGGAAACGCTCGAGATCGTCAGCAAGCGCGGCCGCCGAGTCGTAGCGATCGGCGCGATCGGTCGCGAGCGCTCTGCGCAGCACTGCGCGAAGTTCCGCGGGCAGTTTGCGCGCGGCGGCCAGCAGCGCGCTCGAGTTCGATGGGGTCTCGCCGATGTCAGCGTCGCTGACCAGGGCAGTGAGGAGGGTTTCGTGCGGCGCGCGCGCCGAGCGATGGGCGTGCGAGGTCAGCACGCTCGCGTCAGCACCGGTGAGCACTTCGCACAGCATCACGCCGAGTGAATAGACGTCGCTGCGCGTGTCGATATCGCGGTGCTGCAGGCCGGCCTGTTCGGGACTCATGTAGATGGCTGTTCCAGCGCGATCGGCTGCGGTGACCGACATCGACGCGCCGTCGGAGGGTGTGTTACCGCCGATTGCAATGCCGAAATCGATGATCTTCGGAATCGGTTCGGCGTCGACGCGGCGCACCAGAACATTCGCCGGTTTCAGGTCGCGGTGGATCACGCCCTTTTGGTGTGCGTGCTGGACGCCGTTGCAGACGCGGGCGAACAGCGCGAGCCGATGGCTCAAGCTGAGTTTCTCTTCCTGGCAGAAATGCGTGATCGGTCGACCTTCGACAACCTCCATCGCCAGATACGGATGACCTTGTTCGGTCGTGCCGGCGTCAAACACCTGTGCGATGGCCGGATGCTGCATCTGCGCGAGCGCCTGGCGCTCGACGTCGAAATACGCGCGCGCGAGCGGACTGGCGACCTGTTCGCGGATCAGTTTCAGTGCGACCTCGCGGCGTACCGGGCGTGTCTGTTCAGCGAGGTAGACACGTCCCATGCCGCCTTCGCCGAGCACGCGACGGATCACGTACACGCCCAGTTGCGCGCCCGCCTGCAATTGGGTCCCCGCATCCGCAACGCTGAGCGGAATCTGCGCCTCGGTGGCGTCAGATTCGGGAGAACCGGCCGGAGGATCGGGTTGATGCATTGCAAGGCACTCCTGATTCGCGCGGACTCAGCGGCGTCATCGAGCTGCGCGTGCCGGTGCGAATATACAGAACGTTGTGCGCACCATGGCGTAAATGGCGCGCGGCGCCTGCCCACGGCTCGCATTCCGATACCGTCGGTGGGGCCTTGCTAGACTAAGGGTCGTCGACGCCACCCCCTGCCGGGCGCATGAACCCATCCGATCGCGACTCCACCACGACACAACGACGCACGATGCGCGCCGTGCGCAGCCAGGACGCGCGCGATACGTCCACGTCGGCGTGCCTGGTCGTACTGCAGGGGCAGCGCCTCGGTCAGCGCATCGACATCGGTGAAGCACCGCTGATCATCGGCCGCGCGCCCGAGTGCGATTTCCAGGTCATGGAGCGCAGCATCTCGCGCCAGCACACTCGCGTCTGGCACGGGCCGACTGGATACCGAGTCAAGGATCTGGATTCGACCAACAAGACCCTTCTCAACGACCAGCCGATTATCGAGGCCGAGCTCAAGGACGGCGATCACCTCACGATCGGAACCTGCGTGCTGAAATTCATGGAGCGCTCCTCGGTTGAGGCGCGGTACCACGAGGAGATCTACCAGCTTGCGACAATCGATCCGTTGACCGGGCTGTCCAATCGCCGTCATTTCCTCGAGCTGCTCGAGCGAGAACTCGCGCGCACCGCGAAACACGACCGCCCACTGGCGCTGTTGATTATCGATCTCGACCACTTCAAGTCGATCAACGACCGCTACGGACATCTGGTCGGCGATATCGTGCTGAAGTGCGTCGGCGCGGCCATGGGTGCGGACACGCGTGAGGAATTCATCGTCGCGCGCATCGGTGGCGAAGAGTTTGCCGCGGTGCTGCCCGAACACGACATCGAACAGGCAAGTGCCTACGCGCAGCGCCTGTGCGCGTCGATCGCGGCACTGGAATTGGGCGAGCCGCTGGCGGCAGAACACGTCACGGTCAGTATTGGTGTCGCCGTCTGGAAAGTCGGCATGACCATCCTCGGTGATCTACTCGGCGCGGCTGATGCGGAGCTGTACCGGGCCAAGCAGGCCGGTCGCAATCGCGTTTCCACGGCGGGAACTGCCTAGGGTCGTCTCCTCCGGAGCGCTTCGGCTGGAGCCGCTCCTGCAAATGCTTCAGCCCTCCCCTTCCAGGGGTGAAGAGGCGCGTTTGCGGACCATGGGTCCGCGCGCCGATGAACGCCCGAAGGCTGTGCCTGAGGGCCGGAGGGTTGGGTTGGGATGGTGTTGCTCGATGTCATTCCACGCCAGAACAGCGCGGCTTAAGCCGCTCCCGCAGACCGTTGCTCCCACAAAAGCACCTGGATGCAACGCCAGCTCAGGCCCACTCGGTCAACCCTTCGATATTGTACAAACGCTTCCAGCTCGCACGGGCTTTCACGCGTTGCGCGAGCGCGGCAAGTGCAGGCCACGCCGTTGCGGTTTTCGGCATGTTGCGCGACCAGCGCATCAGCATCGTCGCATAGAGATCGGCCATGCTGAAGGTGTCGCCGAGCACATAGGGTCCATGCCCGGCGAGATGGGCGTCGAGTCGTGCCCATACCGCTTCGATGCGCTTGCGCGCCAAATCCTTCGATTCCTTTTCCTGCTCGGCCGGCGCGAAATCGCGCGCATAGAACCATTGGCGGAAGGCCGGCTGGAGCGTGTTCGCCAGATGCAGCATCCATTGCAGATAGGCGCCTCGTTGGGGCGTACCCGGCGCGGGAGCAAGCGCCGCTTCGGGGTGGCGTTCGGCCAGCAGCAGCAACAGTGCTGCGCACTCGTAGACCGGCTGGCCATCGACGACCAGAGTCGGCACCGTGCCGTTCGGATTCAGGCGCAGGTATTCAGCACTTTTGTGCGCGTTGGTGTCCAGGTCGAGTTTGCGCAGTTCATGCGGCACACCGATTTCGAGCAAGGCCTGGTGGACGGCCATGCTGGCGGTGCCGGGCGAGTAATAGAGAACGTACATGCGAATTCTCTCTGAATGAATGACGAAATGCGGGCACGCGGACGGCACATCATGCCCGGCTGCCCGCCGATCGGCGCAGGCGGTATTGCGTGCGTGAATTCTACGCGTACACGCGCCTTGGTCGCGCGCCGTTCAAGCGCGGCACAAAAACCGTCACGTCAATTACACGCGCCTGCAACGGCTGCTGCCTAGCGTGCGCGCCTGCCATGCCCGACGCCATTCGCGTCGGCGTAGTCATTCGCAGGAAGCACCTCATGTCCACCACCGACCGACGTCAGTTCCTCAAGATGGCTGCGAATTCCGCAGGTGCCGCTGCCGTCCTTGCGCTATTGCCGCCGGCGATCCGAGAGGCGCTCGCGATTCCGGCGGCGCGCGCGACCGGCACGCTGCAGGACGTCGAACATGTCGTGATCCTGATGCAGGAAAACCGCTCGTTCGATCACTATTTCGGCAGCTTGCGCGGCGTGCGCGGTTTCGATGATCCGCGCCCGATCGCGATTCCTGGCGGTGATCCGGTCTGGTATCAGCCGACCAGCGGCACGCTAGGCTATGTGCTGCCGTTCCGGCTCGACACGCAAGCGACTGGCGCCCAGTGCCTGGGCGATATCAACCACAGCTGGAAGGGTTCACACACTGCCTGGAAGAACCACGACAACTGGATTCACGAGAAAGGCCCGATGTGCATGGGCCATTTCACGCGCGCGGATATCCCGTTCTACTACGCCTTGGCGGACGCGTTCACGATCTGCGATGCGTTCTTCTGCTCGATCCAGGGGCCGACCAATCCGAACCGCATGCATCTGTTCACCGGCACCAGCGGGCTTGGCGTGGGCAACCAAGGCGCCTGGAACGTCAACAATGTCGACGACGGCAACTGGACCGCGAATGCATCGCTCGACAACCTGTCATTCCCTGCCTACACGTGGACAACCTATGCCGAACGCCTGCAGGACGCGGGCATCAGCTGGCGCGTCTACCAGGAGTACGACAACTACGGCGACAACTCGCTCGCATTCTTCGCGAACTTCCGCGGCATCGCGCAGAGCTCGCCGTTGTATCAGCGCGGGCGCACGATCGTGCCGGGATCCAGCGCGAGCGACGCATACACTTCGACCGCCGAGTACTTGGTCGCGGAGTTCGAGCGCGACGTGCAGGAGGGCAGCTTGCCGCAAGTGTCCTGGATCGTCGCGCCCTACCTGATGAGCGAACATCCGGAAGCGTCGCCGGCCTATGGCGAGTCGCTCGCCGCACGCTTGCTCGCGGCACTGACCGCGAACCCGGCCATCTGGTCGAAGACGGTCTTCATCATCAACTACGACGAAAACGGCGGTTTCTTCGACCACATCGCGCCGCCGCTGCCGGCGCTCAACGCGAACCTGGGTCTGAATACGGTCGACACCAGCACCGAAGACTATGGCGGCGTGCCGGTCGGGCTCGGCATTCGCGTGCCGATGCTGGTCGTGTCGCCGTGGAGCAAGGGCGGCTGGGTCAACTCGCAGGTGTTCGATCACACCTCGATCATCCGCTTCCTCGAAGCGCGCTTCGGCGTCGCCGAGCCGAACATCAGCGCTTGGCGGCGCACGGTAGCGGGCGATCTGACTTCCGTATTCGACTTCGCCAATCCGGACACGGGCTGGCCGCTCCTGCCGGACACCGGCGACTACATCGCGAACACCGATCTGTCCTGCCAGCTTTCGCAACCCGGGGTCCCGGCAATACAGGCGCTCCAGCAGCAGGAGGCCGGCCAGCGACCGGCGCGTGCGCTGCCGTACCAGTTGCAGGTGCACGGGCGCATTGATGTCGCCGCCGGCAAGTACTGGCTGGATTTCGTCAACGATGGCGCTGCCGGTGCGGGATTGAACGTGTATGCGTTGAATCGCAGCGACGGACCGTGGTTCTACACGCTGGATCCGGCGACGCAGCTGTCGGACTACTGGAGTGCGGCAACCTACACGCAGGGCATCTACGACCTCGCCGTGCATGGACCCAATGGATTCCTGCGCAGCTTCCATGGCAATCTCAATCTTGCCATCGCCAGCGGCGGCGCCAATCCCGAAGTGCATGCGCGCTACGACCTGGCCAATGACGCGCTGGTGCTGACCCTGCAGAACACCGGCACGGTTGCGTGCGAATTGAGCGCGCGTCCGAATCACTACAGCGGCGAAGCGCCGCGGACGTACGCGTTGGCAGCAGGCGCGAGCATCGACGACATCTGGTTGTTGGCAGCGACGTCGAACTGGTACGACCTCAGCGTCACGTCGGACAGCGACGCTGGCTTTCTGCGCCGCCTAGCCGGGCACGTCGAAACAGGCGCGCCCAGCGTGAGCGATCCGGCGATTGGCGAACGCATCTTCGCCAACGGCTTTGATAACTGACGGGATCGAGAAGAAACCTTCCGCCCCGACAATGACCGATCGGTGGAGCGGAAGCGGTTTCAGTGCATCGCTGCACTCTTGATGACCGTGCCACCCTTCATGACAAAGCGCGGATGCTCGAGCGTGCTCACGTTGGCGAGCGGATCGACCGCGATCAGGTCGGCGTAGTAACCAGGTTTCCGTGTACCCACCTTGTCGGCGCGACTTAGCAGGTCGGCCGCGCTCGTGGTCGCGGACTGAATCGCCTGCATCGGCGTCATGCCCCATTCGATCATCTTCGCAAACTGCCTGGCGTTCCAGCCTGCGGGTAGACGCCGGCATCGGTGCCGAAGGCAGGTTTCTCGCCCGCCTTGACCGCACGACGGAAACTTTCGCGCTGCAGGCGACCGACCTTCTTCGCCTTCTCCGTCGTGCTTTCCGGATAGCCGAGCCGCGTGTATTCGGCCAGGATCCAGTCGTCTTGGTAGATGTCCATGACAAGATATGTGCCGTGTTCCGTGGCGAGCTTGAGGCCCGCGTCATCGATCAGGCTCGCATGCACGACCGAGTCGACGCCGGCCTTGATCGCCATCCTGGTTGTAGTAGTTGCCGCACGACAGCGTCGCATCACCGGTGATATGAAGATGACAATCGATCAGGCCGGGCAGCGGGGTCGCGTTGCCGGGATCGATGCGCATGTAGCCATCCGCCACCTGGCCGTGCGTGCGCACTTCCTTGATGCGATCGCCCTCGATCAGCGCCAGCGGGTGGGCGATCACCTTGCCATGGTCCGACGGACCATCGCCGCCGCACTGACGGCGAGACGCGTTGGCGCAGGTTCGGCAGCGATCGCAAACCTGGCAACGCTGGTGGCAACAAACGCGATCATCAGACGCGATCGCATGCGCGGACTCCGCTGGCAAAAGATGCAATCCAGCAGCCTGGCCACGGCGGGTCCGCGTGCCGAAATGCACGGGAGATCGCATACGACATGACGCGCCGCCTGCAAATCGGCGAAACTTGGCGTTCTGCAGCACGATCTCGGAGCAAGCATGGCTGTCCAGGAAGCGAAGGTGCCGGATATCGGCAACTACACCAACGTCCCCGTCATCGAGGTGCTGGTCAAAGTCGGCGATACGGTGAGCCGCGACCAGGGCCTGGTCACGCTGGAATCGGACAAGGCCACGATGGAAGTGCCGGCGCCGTTCGACGGCGTGGTCAAGGAGGTCAGGGTCAAGGTGGGCGACGAGATCGCGGAAGGTTTCGTGGTCGCGCTGATCGAGGCGACTGACGTTACGACACCGGCTGCAGCGCCCGCAGCGTCCACGCCCGCAGCGCAGCCCGCCAAACCGACGCCCTCAGCGCCTGTCGCAAGCGCGACACCTGCAATGTCAGAGCCTGTCGCCGCACGTGCATCCGCGGGCGCGCTGGATGCTGGCTTCGGCGTCGATCCCGAAGCTGCGGGCGCGCGAACGCCGCCGGTCGCATTCGATGCGAGCGCGGTGATGCCGGATCAGATTCCGTATGCAAGCCCCGCCGTGCGCTTGTTCGCACGCGAGCTTGGCGTCGACTTGAGCAAGGTCAGCGGCAGCGAGCGCAAGGGCCGCATCTCGAAGCAGGACGTTCAGAATTTCGTCAAGGCCGCATTGGCGAGTGGTAGCGCCGCCCTGCGTGCCACAGCCGGTGGCGCAGTCGACGCTGGCTTGACCCTGCTGCCGTGGCCGAATGTCGACTTCGCCAAATTTGGCGCCGTCGAGATCAAGTCGCTGTCGAAGATCAAGAAGATCTCCGGCGCGAACCTCGCGCGCAACTGGGTGATGATCCCGCACGTGACTCAGCACGACGATGCCGATGTCACCGAGCTGGAAGACCTGCGCGTCGCACTCAACAAGGAAAACGAGAAGGCTGGCATCAAGCTGACCATGCTCGCGTTCCTGATCAAGGCGGTCGTCGCCGCGCTGAAGAAATATCCGGACTTCAACGCTTCGCTCGACGCCAGCGGCGACAACCTCGTCCTCAAGAAATATTTCAATGTCGGGTTTGCTGCCGACACGCCGAGCGGCCTCGTCGTACCGGTGCTGCGCGATGCGGACAAGAAGGGTGTAGTCGAGATTGCGCAGGAAACCGGCGAGCTTGCGAAGAAGGCGCGCGACGGCAAGCTCGGCCCGGCCGACATGTCCGGCGGCTGCTTGTCGATATCGAGCCTCGGCGGCATCGGCGGCACCGCGTTCACGCCGATCGTCAACGCGCCGGAAGTTGCGATCCTCGGCGTGTCGAAGTCGGCGATCAAGCCAGTGTGGGACGGAAAGGCGTTCCAGCCGCGGCTGATCCTGCCGCTGTCGTTGTCCTACGACCATCGCGTCATCGATGGCGCATCGGCGGCGCGCTTCACGGCCTATCTCGGTCAGGTGCTGGCCGACATGCGCCGCGTATTGCTGTGAGCAAGGAGGCGCCAAGCAGTATCGCAGCGCAGGCAGCGGACCTGCGCGCGGACACGGGTGAAACCATTGCCGCGGCGGTAGGGCACTTCAACGAGCTTCTCGGCTTCCGCCTGATCGACGTACAGGGCATCACGCTCACCGTTGGCGCGATGATCGCGGCAGCGGCGAGTTTCCTGATCGCGTTGCTGGTGTCCAGGGTCTTGCGCCTCGGCCTCGATCGCTATGCGCGCCAGCACCGCCACAATCAAGCCGCGCTGTACACGCTGTCGCGTATCGTCCACTACATTCTGCTGGCGATAGGCGTGCTGGCCGCACTGTCGATCGCGGGGATTCCGCTGAGTCGCTTTGGCCTGTTCGCCGGTGCGCTCGGCGTCGGCCTCGGCTTCGGCCTGCAGGCGATCTTCTCGAACTTCGTCTCGGGATTGATCATCTTGTTCGACCGCAGCCTCAAGGTCGGCGATTTCGTCGAGCTGTCCAATGGCGTGCACGGCGTCGTCAATGACATCCACATTCGCGCGACTCGCATAACGACGAACGACAATATCGACATACTGGTGCCGAACTCGGAGTTCGTCACCAACAACGTCGTCAACTGGACACTGCGCGAAACTTCACGACGGCTGCGCGTTCCGTTCGGGGTCGCCTATGGCAGCGACAAGGAGCGCGTCAAGCAGGCGGCTCTGGAGGCGGCGGCCGAGGTGCCCTTTACGCTGACTCTGGATGGACCGCGCGAACCTCAGGTCTGGCTCACTGGATTCGGTGATTCGTCGCTCGATTTCGCACTCGTCGTCTGGCTCAACGCCGAGGCGGTAGTGCGTCCGGCCGCGGTCGCTGCCGCCTACAACTGGGCATTGCACAGCGCGCTTGAGAAATACGCGATCGAAATGCCGTTCCCGCAACGAGACTTGCACGTGAAGTCGTGGCCGGCGGTGTCCGGTGCGCCAACGTCGCCGCCTGCAGGAAGCTCGGTGGTAGAGAACGATACGCCGAGCAATTTCGCGAGTAGTGCAGGCGAAGACCGTGCGCCGGAAACGCGGTCGTCTCCGGCAGACGTGGTTCACACCCGGCAACGACAAGAAGAATAGAGCGGTTCGATGCGAATCTTTCCCCCTCATCAGCGGCGGCAGCACCATGGCAAATACGGTTGAAGTCAAAGTCCCGGACATCGGAAATTTCAAAGGCGTGCCGGTCATCGAGATTCTGGTCAAGGTGGGTGACGCCGTGGCCAAGGACCAGGGCCTGGTCACGCTTGAATCCGACAAGGCCACGATGGAAGTGCCGGCGAGCGTTGCGGGCGTCGTGAAAGAAATACGCGTCAAGCTCAATGACGAAGTCGCCGAAGGCGCGGTCGTTGTGGTGATCGAAACATCGGCAGACGCTGCTTCTTCTCCCTCTCCCCCGCGGGGAGAGGGTCGGGGTGAGGGGGCGTCAGCTCCGCACACCGCAGCGCCAAGTGCCGCGGTCGCAGCGCCACTGCCTTCGCAGCCTTCCTCCGTCAAGGGACAAGAGGTAAAAGCGCAAAGCGCGACGCCTGGACCCCAGGCAGCGCCAGCATCCGGCCGCAAGGCCGACATCGAATGCCAGGTCGTCGTGCTCGGCTCCGGTCCCGGTGGCTACACGGCCGCATTCCGCGCCGCCGATCTCGGCCAGACCACGGTGCTCATCGAGCGCTATGTCTCGCTTGGCGGCGTCTGCCTCAACGTCGGCTGCATTCCGTCGAAGGCCTTGCTGCATGCCGCGCGCGTCATCGACGAAGCCGCTCACGCGGCTGATATCGGCATCACCTTCGGTGCACCGAAAATCGATCTGGACAAACTGCGCGCGAACAAGGACAAGGTCGTCGCGCAGATGGTCGGTGGCCTCGCCGGCATGGCGAAGCAGCGCAAGGTCACTGTCGTTCAAGGCACCGGCACCTTCATCTCGCCGAACGAAATCGAAGTGGATGGCGAGGGCGGCAAGAAACTCGTGCGCTTCGAGAA
>JBDSNK010000094.1:0-11843 GCA_039915385.1 Dokdonella sp. | reverse complement strand
CCTTCATCAGGCCGATGTTGCCTTCCTGAATCAGGTCGCCAACCTGCAACCCGTAACCGGAGTAGCCGCGGGCGACGTGCACGACGAAACGCAGATGCGCCATCACCATCTGCTTGGCGGCGGCGAGGTCACTCTCGCCGAGAAAACGACGTGCCAGCGCCTGTTCTTCTTCCTGGGTCAACATCGGAATCTGATGGACCGCGTTGACATAGGCGTCGAGGCTTCCGATGGCACTCGGCACAGGAAATTGGCTGGCGACCAGGGCATTGCTCATTCTGTGAACTCCTCAAAATCCTGCGGGCACTTTAGCACTCGGTTCCTTCGACTGCTAAACCTGACCTGAGTTCCCCAACAACGTCCTGCGGGGATTACTGAACTGGTCGGTATTGTACTCTCAAGTTCTGAAAAGGCAATCCTGTCGAAAGTCACTCACTTATGTCTGGTTCAAACGTAATTGATTGAATCGTATAGATAAAGTTGTAGAGCACTGACCGCTCAGGAGAGCAACTCAACGCTCAAGCATGGCCTCAGCCCAACTCGGCGAGAGGCGGCAGCGTCCAGTTGATGGCGGTGTGCCCACGCTCTTTCAAGTACTCGTTCGCCCGCGAGAAATGTCCGCAACCGATGAACCCTCGATGGGCCGATAGGGGCGAAGGATGCGGCGCCTTGAGTACGCGGTGACGGCGCGTGTCAATCAGCTTGCCCTTGGCCTGCGCATAGCTGCCCCAAAGCAGGAAAACGATTCCTTCGCGCTCCCGATTGAGCGCGTCGATGCACGCATCCGTGAAACCTTCCCAGCCCTTGCCTTGATGCGAGCCGGCCACTCCACGTTCGACCGTCAGCACCGAGTTGAGCAACAGCACCCCTTGGCGCGCCCACGGCAGCAGGCACCCATGATCGGGGCGCGCGATACCGAGATCACGCGCGATTTCCTTGAAGACGTTTTCCAGCGACGGCGGAGCGGGCACGCCAGGCAGCACCGAAAAACACAGGCCATGCGCCTGATGGGGTCCGTGGTAGGGATCCTGGCCGAGGATCACGACCTTGACCGCCTCGAACGGCGTGCTATCGAGCGCCGCGAAGATGCACGAGCCCGGCGGATAGATCACCTTGCCCGCCGTCTTTTCAGTGCGCAGGAATTCGCCGAGCGCGATCATCTCGGGCCGCGCGAATTGCGAGCCGACGCGCGCCTTCCAGGAAGGCTCCAGCTTGACCCGATCCTCGCTCACGCGTCTGCGCGCGCCTGCTCGCGCAAGCGCCGGGCGACGCGGAGCTGGAATTGCAGCTTGGTGATCAACAGGCGCTCTTCGATCGGCTTGTGCACCAGATCATTCGCGCCTGCTCGCAACAGCACCGCCTGGTTCGCCGGATTGTCGTCGCCGGTCATGACCAGCACCGGCAGCTCGCCTTTCCGATAGCCAAACTGGTTGCGAATGCGCTCGAGCAGATCACCGCCACTGAGCTCACCCTTGAGGTTCACGTCGGTCAGCACGAGGTCGGTCCCCGGCCTGCGATGCTCGATCACGGCAGCTTCGAGCAACTCTAACGCCGCCTCGACGCTGACCACGTGCGAAACCTTGAAACCGAATTTCTCCATCATGCGCCGCGTCGCGAGCGCGACCACGCGACTGTCCTCGACGTAGAGAACATCACCGGCAATCTGCTCGGTCGGCCTTACGTAGCCACGGATGAATACAGCGAGCGCGTCGAAGCCCAGCGCCTTGTCGAAATAGTCGGTGACGTCGCTTGACAGTGTGCGCGCGACCAGGCGCTCCTGCACGTCGCCCGACACGACCACGATCGGGATGTACGCCTGCGCCGAGCTCTCACGTACGTGACGGGCGAACTCCAGGCCATCCATATCCGGCAAACGAAGCGCCGTGGTGATCAGGTCGACGACGCCGGCATCCAGGTGCGCGCGCGCCTCCGCGCCGGTGCCACAGCCGACCACGACCGCGTTCGGCAACTCCGTCTTCAACACGCGTTCGATCAGCTGACGCACGACGCGCGAGCCGTCGACGACGAGCACGCGCGGTTCGTCGCTGGAAATGTGCCGCGTGAGCGAGACGCTGGCGCTCATCGCGGGCGTCCTGCAGCGAGATGGCGTGCCGTCACTGCGTAGGCACCGAGCCAGCCGAGCAGCGCGCTCGCGCCGACGACGACCAGCGCTGCCGCGACATTGATGCCGCGCAAGGCGAAGCGATGAGCATAGCTGTCGAGCAAGCGACCGATTGGCTCCGCCAACGCCAGCTCCACGGCAGCGACGATGAGTAGCGCGAATGCGCTGCCTAGCAGGCCATACCATAGACCTGCATACAGGAACGGACGACGCACGAAGCCGTTGCTCGCGCCAATCGTCTGCATCACCGAAATTTCCGCCGACCTTGCCTGGATATCCATACGCACCGTGTTGCCGATCACCAACAGGGTCGCCAATGCGAGCAGGGCAGCCACGACCGCTACCACCCGCTCGCTGAAACGCAGAATCCCCGACAGCTTGCGCCGCCATGCCGCGTCATACTGCACCAGATCAACCCGTATGTCCGTCTTGAGTTCCCCGACCAAGGGGGGATTGTCCGACTCCAGCGACTCACGCGGCGTGACCACCAGCACGCTCGGCAAGGGATTTGTCTGCAGCGCGTCCAACGCCTCGCCGAAACCGGACAGCTCGCGAAATTCAGCCAGACCTTGCTCCGGCGTTCGGATCAACACCTCGGCAACGTCGGCACGCTTGCGCAAATCGCTGGCCAGCAGGCTGGCCGTTCTGGTGTCCGCACCCGGCTTGAGGAACACCGTCACTTCGCGCGCTTCGCGCAGGCCGCCGGACAACTCACGTGCGTTGTCGAACACAAGCCAGAACAACAGCGGCAGTGCCAGGGCAAAGCCAAGCACGAGAACGGTCAGCACGGTTGCCCATGGACGCGCGACCAGGCGGCCGAGGCTGGAAAAAAAGCTGTAGAAATGCTGCTCGCGCCATGCAGAAAAACGCAGCAATAGCGGCGTGCGCGCGCCGCGTGGTTCGGCACCTTTTTTGGTGACGGCTGCGGAAGTACGTTGATTGCGCACTGTGCGGCTCATGCGCTCGCCGCCTGCGGACGGAAATCATCGACGAGACGACCATGGTCGAGCACGAGCACGCGTTTGTTCATGCGCTTGAGCAGGAAAAGATCGTGGCTTGCGATCAGCACCGTTGTGCCGACGGCACCGAACTCCGCGAACAGCGCCATGATTTCAACCGACAGCTGCGGATCGAGGTTGCCTGTCGGCTCGTCCGCGATGATCAACGGCGGCTTGGCCACGATCGCACGCGCGATGCCGACGCGCTGCTGTTCGCCGGTCGAAAGCGTCAGCGGCGATGCCTTTTCGCGTGCGAGCAGACCCACTTTGTCAAGCGCCGCACGCACGCGCTTGGCGGTTTCGCTGCGTGAGGTGCCGGCAATCAGCAAGGGCAGCGCGACGTTGTCGAACACACTCCGATCAGTCAGCAGGCGGTGATCCTGAAACACCATGCCGATGCCGCGTCGCAGCTGCGGAATACCGCGCCGGCGCACCCGTGCCAAATCGGCATGATTGACCGTGATCTGCCCGCGCGAGGGCCGCTCCGTCAAGCTGATCAGCTTCAGCAGGGTGCTCTTGCCGGCACCCGAATGCCCGGTCACGAACACCATCTCGCCCGCATCCACCTCGAAACTCACCTCGGCGAGCGCGTCGAGGCCGGTAAGGTAGCGCTTGCTGACGTTTTCGAATCGGATCATTGAGAGGCGGAGAATGGGGATTCGGGAATGGGGAATAATAAGAGAAGCGGGCTCACGATCGAACGCTTTTTCAATTGCCGATTCCCCATTCCCGATTCCCGGCTACTTGACCATCTGGTTGAGATTGAAGATCGGCAACAGGATCGCCAGCACGATGAACAACACCATCGCCCCGACGGCGAGGATCACGGCCGGACCCAGTACCGCGGTCAGCACCGTCAACCAGCGGTCGAGTTCGCGTTGCTGCTGCGCGGCAGCCTCGTCGAGCATCCGCGGCAACTCGCCCGAGCGTTCGCCGCTCGCGATCAGGCGCAGCGCGACCGGGGGAAACTGTCCGCTCTCGCCTAGCGCACGCGAGAACGCGCTGCCCTCGCGCACCTTGAACGCAGCGCGCTTGAGCGCTTCGCGCATCGGCAGGTTCGGCACCACTTGTGCGGCAATGCCGAGTGCATCGAGCAAGGGCACCGCGCTACCGGCAAGCAGGGCCAACGTGCGTGTCGCTCGCGCCGTGTTCGCTGCACGCGCGAGCCGGCCAGCCAGCGGCAGGCGCAGCAGGAATGCGTGCCAGCGATAGCGCGTTGCGTCGTTGCGCAGTGCGAAGCGCGCAGCGATCGCGGCGGCCACCAGGCCGATCAGGAACAACCACCCCCATGCGCGCAGGAACGCCGACAGCGCGATCAAGGCGCGAGTCGGCAGCGGCAGGGCCTGGTGCAGGTTCTGGAACACACCGACGATCTGCGGCACGACCCAGGTCAGCAAACCGGCGACGACCGCGAGCGCGACCAGGGTCAGCAGCAGCGGATACGCAAGTGCAGCGAGAATCTTCTGGCTCAACGCATCGCGCGCCTCGGCATAATCGGCAAGCTTTTCCAGCACGCCGTCGAGCCGGCCCGATTGCTCGCCCGCCGCAACAGTGGCGCGGAAAATATCCGGGAAGCTGTCGGGAAATTCCGCCATCGCCTGCGCCAGGCTCGCGCCTTCCATGACGCGCGCGCGCAGGGAAACGGTCAAGGCACGTTGACGCTCGTTTTCGGCCTGCTCGGAAAGGGCACCAAGCGCTTCATCGATGGGCAGGCCAGCGCCGATTAGGGTAGCGAGTTGTCGGGTCAGCAGCGCGAGCTGTGCGCTGCCCAGCGTGCGGCGCTCGAACAGCCTTCCCTTCTGCCCTGCCTCATCGCGAACCTCTTCCACGCCAAGCGGGTTAAGCCCGCGCTCGCGCAAGGCACCACGCACCGCACGCGCTGTGTCGCCCTGCAGCACGCCGCGCTGGGTCTTGCCGGTGGCATCGAGGGCTTGATAGGCGAATGCTGGCATGGAATCGAAGACTGGCGGATGTTGACGCTCGATTGTCGCCGTAAAACCCGCGGCGCGTAACTATCGGCTGCGACTCCTCCCGTCACGCGCAATACCCTGAACCGACAGGGCCTGCATTCAGCAGAGGCCCGCGACTTCGCAGGCCGCGTCAATGCGCGACGAAGGACTCTGTACTTGCATGATCTGAACGTGAGTCGCCAGCACGCCGACCGGAAAGGCAGCAGACGCGACAAGCAATGCGATCATCGAGCGACGTCCTCGCACCCGCATCCGCGCACGCACTCGCATCGGTCCCTCGCAATGCGTTCGACGCATGCGCGCTGGATGCAGCCGAACACGCGGTCAGCGCTGCTCAATTGAGGCCAAAGCCCAACGCGCGCTGCAGAAACCACACCGCCGCGATCACGGCGATTGCCGAAGAACCACCAACCAGTACGAGCGGACGATAGAACCGGCGTTGGCGCAGCAGGAAAATCAACGGAACAACGACGAGCACCACGGTCAGCTGACCGAGTTCGACACCGATGTTGAATCCCGCCAGCGAGATGGCGAGGGCGTCGCGTGGCAGACCCAGATCGTTGAGCACGCTCGCGAATCCGAAGCCGTGCACGAGGCCGAAGAAGAATGCGAGCAGCCAAGCGCGCCGGGTGACCTGCGGCCATATGTTGTTGAGCGCGGCCAGCAGCACCGACAGCGCGATACCCGATTCGACCCATCGCGACGGCAATCCGATCACTCCCAATGCAGCGAGGGTCAACGTGATCGAGTGCGACACGGTGAATGCACTGACGACCGCGAATACGCTGATCAAGGCGCTGCGCAAGGTGCCGACCGGTATCCAGCGGCCTTCGCGGCGCACAAGAACAGCCGGCAGCAGCAGCGAGATCAGGAACAGCATGTGGTCGTAACCGATCCAGATGTGGTGCATGCCGTCGCCGACGAACTGGAAGAATTGATGCCAGGGCGAGGCGTGCTTGAGGTCGAAGGTCTGCACCGTTTGTTCCGGTGAGAGCACGGCGCTGCGCGCAATGCCGTCCGCGGTGAGACCGAGCAATCCACGATGACTCGGGTCGAGGTCGAACAACAGGTGGTATCCCACTTCGAGCTGACGTGGCGGCGCCGCGCAATGTGCCGAAAAATTCAGTACTGCATAAGCACCATCGCTGTGCGTGTCGACCAGCAACTCGCCGCGCGCGATCGCGCATGCCGCGCCGTCCGCGTGCAATGCGAGCCGCTTCATGGCGTAATCGAATACTGCGTCTTCGTGTGCACGCAGTTCGCCCCAGGTGATCGCGCCGTCACGATTCGTATCGATGCCGACGCTCAATTCCAGATCGCGTAACGCGATATCCCAATGTGCGCTCACATCATCGCTCGACGACTGCGTTGTGAGCAGCAAATAGCTGTCACTGGGTTTGTGCGCGTGGGCGAAGCTCGCCGCGCACAGCGTGATGACAAACAGAATCCAGCGCAGGGTCGAGATCATCGGCGTGCGCCGTCGTCGATTTTTTTCGCGAGCGTGGACAACTGCACGCTATCTATCGCGGTGGTCTTCATCCATTCCAGCGCCGGCTTCGCCGCTTCGGGGTGTCCGGCGGCGAGCGCTGCTTCGAGCAGGATACGTACATCGGCGGGTTCCCGCTGCACGTTGAAATTGCGCCGCGCCAGATCCAGCGCACGTGCCGCATCGTGTTCTACCGCGAGTACGAAGCGCGCTTGCTCGCGCAGGTGGGTTTCATCGCCACGCGCACGCGCTTCGCCGAAACGCTGCGCGAGATCTGCGCGCAACGCGGAGGCATCCGCATCGTTGTTGCGTTGTGCGGCGATCGCCGCGCGCAGCAGGAGTGCATCGGCCTGCATCGCATCGCCCAGCACGCGACGCGCTTCTGCGACCCGATCCGCGTCGAGCAGCAGGTCGGCATACGCCGATCGCGCATAGACATCATCAGGCTCCATGGCCAATGCCTGTCGGAAGGCCGCCTCCGAAGCGGCGGTCTCGTTGCGGCGCGCCCGAATCTCGGCAAGCGTGGTCCATGACCATGTCTGGACCCCCTTGTCGGCCGTTTGCGGTCGCGCGAGCGCCTTTGCCAGCAGTTGTTCGGCCGCATCCGCGCGGCCTGACAATGCGCCGACACCGGCGACGCAAGTCGTTCCGATCAACGGATCGGCCATCGGCAACACCTTCAGGCAACCGGCGCGGGCAGCGGGCAAATTGCCTTCGACTTGCTCGATGCTGGCAAACAGCAACCACGCGTCCGGCTGGAATTGGTCGGCCTTGAGCGCAACCTCGAGCTGCGCCAGCGCCTGCGGAAATCGGTGACCAAACTGCAGAATGCGCGCACGCATCACCAGCAGCTGCGGTGTCGCGCCTTCATCGCTCGTCCACCAGTGCCCGAGCGCAGCCTGTGCGTAACCGTATGCGCGCGGGTCCGCATAGATCTGGCCCAGCTCGACGTAGTGCCGGGCAGCCGCGAGAGCCGCATCAAGGTTGGCGGGCTCGATCGAGGGCGTTGCCGTTCCGCGCAGCTGGCGCAAGGCCAGCAGAGCGGGCGGCAAGCGTTCGAGCACGACCTCGTCGGATTGAGGTCGAAACGGCGCAGCGTGCCCTGTGGTCAGGGCCATCGCTGTCGCGATGACCCCGGCAAGCAACGCTGCGCAGTTCGACGCCCTGCTAAGGCGTACCCACGACATCGTTGAACGCTGCTGCATTGTTGTCGTCGGGGAACGAGAACGTCACGGCATTCACATCTGCAGGCTGGCTTGTGTCGGATGTCTGCGCCACCTGCGTATGCACGAAGGCCGTGAAGCTCGTCGGCTGCGGCGGTTGCGGTGGCTGTGGCGGGCCACCGCCCATATTGCTGTTGGACGAAGTTCCGCCACAGCCGGCAAGCGTCCCGATCAGCAATGACGCACCAAGGGTGAGGACAATCTCTCTTTTTTTCATGGCGGCTTACCTTGTAGCCACGCCATTGGCGCTATTGGGCGAACCGGGCAGCGGCGTCTTCAGATACGGGAATGTCGCCGGGAAATCGGTTGCCTTCAGGGTTGCGCCATCGGTCAGCGGCAACTGGCCCGCGGGCGCCTGGGCCTCCGGCAAAAGCACACCCATCGCAACCCGCAGTTCGATGTCGACGACGTCATCGCCAGGACGACGCCCATTCGGAAAACCCGAGGTATCCCCGCCGAGTACACCGAGATTGTTCTGCTGAGCAGCGGGCTTGGCTGCGATCGAGGTGTTGAGGCGCAACATCTCCGACGCGACAACACCGGTTGGCTTGTTCAAGCCATCGACGCCGGTGAGGAACGCAGCGACAAGATCGGTGCGCGGAAATACCTGCGGCGCTTGCACGCCGAACAGCACCTGCAACAACGCTGGCAAAGTCGGATTGGTCACGTAGTCGGCAAACTGTGCATCGTCCTTGGGCTGACTTGCGTTGAAACGATCCTTGTCCGGCAAACCGATCACGACTTCATTCACGAGCGGAGCGCCCAGACGCGAAACCTGCGTCCATGCGCCGCCAACGACATCCGGTCCCTTGGTGGCGCTGGCGCCGGCGACGACACCCTTGGGCGCCGCGTTGAGCACGGTCGCCTGGCGCAGACTCGCGGTGGTCCAGCCGCCAATGATCGGACTGCCGCCCGCTGCAAGACATGCAACCGGCACTTCGAGTTCGATCGCCGTGACCGCCTTGTCCGCGAGCGTATTCGGCGCTGCATTCGGCGCACCAACGGGATTGAGATTGACCAGGTCGAATATCTCGCCGAGATTGACGGCAAACGGATCGGCGCGCTGGCCGACGAACACCTTGCCCGCTTCGCAACCGGGAATACCGATGCTCGCGATGTGACTCGCGGAGTACGCGGCATAGTCGGGGATCGACTTGTTGCCGATGTTGTCGAGCGGCTTGCGGAAACTGCTGCCGCCGGCGGTCAGGTTGGTGGCCGTCTGCGCGGTGCCGGTGCGGCGATCGCCGCGTACCACTTTGACTTCGTAGCTTTCGACCAGATTCTTGCTGGCGTCGCCCGCATCAGGCGTGC
Source organism: Dokdonella sp. (assembly GCA_039915385.1). GTDB lineage: Bacteria > Pseudomonadota > Gammaproteobacteria > Xanthomonadales > Rhodanobacteraceae > Dokdonella_A. The sequence goes on along the minus strand of JBDSNK010000094.1, from coordinate 2,736 downwards.
TGCCGATGGGTCCGATGAGTTCCAGCGGAACCGGTACGGCCTTGCCACCAATCATCAGCGTCGCGTTCTTGTAGCTGTTGGTGAAACGGAACTGGAAGGTGATGTCTTCCTTGCCGTCGCCATTGTTGTCAATCTCGATCTCATACAACGCATTCGGATCGAGCGCAAAATAGTTCGGACCGCCGTACGAATCCTGTAGCGGCTCGTAGTTCGCAACGAGGGTGACGTAGCCGTCGCGACCCGCCTCGTAGCTGCGGAACATGTAGAAGTCGGTGCCATCGACCTTCGGATGCCCTGCCACGTACGGGGCTTCCCGATGGCTCGAGGCAAATGCCGAGGTCGCAGTTAAAGCAACCGCCAAAGCAGCCGCCAGTACTGTAAGTGCTGGATATCGCATGAAATTCTCCCGTCTGAGCCACGCTCGTCGCGGTTGCGAAGGCGCTGCATTGCTTGGATACGTTGGAATCGCGGGATTGGATGCAGTGGACGAGAGCCACTCTTTCACGCTGCCGCAGGCACCCGGCGCAACTGGAAGCGCATTGCGCTTGCCAGTCTGTACGCAAGCGCACACAGCGCGCGAACGCGGGCAAGTTGTTCAGATTCGATTCGGAGGAGGAAAGGCGACGGCCCACCTGCGACGGTGGCCGGCATCCTGCGCAGACAAAGTGGGAGGTTCAGTCCTCGCGCGTGACGCGCAAAACTTCCCCGGTCGAGGTGATGCCGGCGACGCATTTGCGCCAGCCGTCTTCGAGGATCGAAGTGGAGCGCGTGCGCGCCTGACGCTCGAAGTCCGCTTCGGACGCGCCTTCGTGGACCAGGCGACGCAGTGTTTCGTCGAGTGTGATCAGTTCATAGATGCCGGTGCGGCCCTTGTAGCCGGCGTGACGACCCGAACCCGTGCTCGCGACATCGGCGCGCGGCCGGTACAGCGTCACCTGCGTATCGGGCGTCTTGCCGAACGCAGCCAGTTCCGACGGGGTCGCTGCGTATGCTTCGCGCGTCGCGGGATCGAGTACGCGCACGAGTCGCTGGGCAAGCACGCCAACCAGACTCGATGCGAGCAGGAACGGCTCGACGCCCATGTCGCGCAGACGCGCGATGGCGCCCGCGGCGGAATTGGTGTGCAAAGTCGACAACACCAGATGGCCGGTCAGCGACGCCTGCACGGCAACATCAGCGGTTTCAAGATCGCGGATTTCGCCGACCATCACGACATCCGGATCCTGGCGCAGGATCGCGCGCAGTCCGCGCGCGAACGTCATGTCCACGCGGGTGTTGACCTGGGTCTGGCCGACGCCGTCGAGGTAATACTCGATCGGGTCCTCGACCGTCATGATGTTGCGCGAACTGTCGTTGAGCTTGAGCAATGCACCGTACAGCGTAGTCGTCTTGCCCGAACCAGTCGGGCCGGTGACCAGCAGAATCCCGTGCGGCCGCGAGACCAGATCTTCCAGGCGCGTGCGCGTTGCGTCATCGATGCCGAGATGGATCAGATCGAGCTTGCCCGCTTGCTTGTCGAGCAGGCGCAGCACGACGCGTTCACCACGACCGGCCGGGATCGTCGACACGCGCACATCGACCGGGCGACCGGCGATACGCAAACCGATGCGTCCGTCCTGCGGCAGCCGGCGCTCGGCGATGTCGAGCTTGGCCATCACCTTGATGCGACTGACGACAGCGCTCGCGATCGCCTTCTGCGGGCTAAGCACTTCGCGCAGCACGCCATCGATGCGGAAGCGCACCACGAGGCGATTCTCGTACGGCTCGATGTGGATGTCGGAGGCACCTTCCTTGACCGCTTCGGTCAGCAACGCATTGATCAGGCGGATGATCGGCGCATCGTCGTTGCTCTCGAGCAGGTCTTCCGGCTCGGGCAGATCGTCGGCGACGGCCTTCAGATCCATGCGCTCATCGAGGTCGGAGACCATCGTGCGTGCATCGTCACCCTGCTCGTACAGGTCGCGCAGCAGGCGCTCGAACTCGCTCGCCTCGAGCGTGGTGAAGTGCAGAGGTGCGCCAAGATGGCGGCGCAATTCCGCGAGCACGTCAGCACGCACACCGGATCGGCAGGTGACCTCGGCCGTACCATCGCGCCAGCCGGTCAATGCAACGCCATGCCGGCGCGCAAAGCCGAAGCTCGGACGCGACGGGCGCGTTTCGGGCTTCGCAGCGGATGCAGCTTCGCTCACCGACGCGGCTCCGGCGGTGCAGTCGGCTTCACCATGTCAGGCTGACCATCCAGCGTCGGGCTGGCGAGGAAGTCGTGCACCTCAGGCAGCACCGGTCGCAGCGCGCGCGGCGTGATTGGCCAGTCTTCCTGGCGCAACTGCAACTGCTCGGTGCGCATGAAATTGTATTTCTCGCTCGACACCGCCGCCTCGGTGGCCGCATCGCGCAGGATGCGCGGGTGCAGGAACACCATGAGGTCGCTCTTCTTGCGGTCGTTGGTGCGATAACGGAACAGATTGCCAAGCAGCGGAATATCACCAAGCGCGGGCACCTTCTGTACGTTGTCCTTGGCCTGGTTGTCGATGAGGCCGCCGAGCACGAGCAGCGAATCGTCCTTGACCAGTACGCTGGTGGTCAGCTCGCGCTTGTTGGTGATGAGATCGACCGCGCCGGTCACGGTTGGCGCGAGCGACGAAACTTCCTGATGGATATCCATCCTCACCGAATCGCCGACATTGATCTGCGGCTTGACCTTGAGCACGAGGCCGACGTCCTTGCGCTGGATCG
>JBDSNK010000214.1:0-23281 GCA_039915385.1 Dokdonella sp. | reverse complement strand
CATTTCCAAGGCTGTCGTCGTAGCGACAACGCCGCAATCCGACAGGCGTCGCCGCGGTGAAGTGACACCCCAAGGCCCTGCCATGCGCTGTATTTTTTGCGCGGAACGATGCTTGCCGAATTGTGTTCAGGTCCAATTTCGGGCGGCGGCCTGCAACAGCTGAAAATGGATAAAAAAGCGAGTGGTACTTTAGATGATTTTGGGGGCAAAAACGTTAAGTTCGTTTATCTGCGTAAAAATCGACCCGAGCCATATTTCTCCGCCTATTTCGAGGGTGAGTTTGACTTCCCGCTCTATGTTGGGCAGCGTACTGACAGCGTTGATGCCATGCGTCAGCGTAGGGGAGGGCTCACTTACTGATTTCTCAAGAGTTCGACTGAATCTCCGCGATCTAAAGGTCTTCCAGGCCGGCAGAATTCGCAATACGCCTATCGGCGACTTCTGTCGGTAGAGATCATTCCTTATAACCGCCGTTGGTCAGATTCAGTGATTTGTTCGCCGCATGACTTCTAGGGGATATTATGCAAACGTCACTTTTACCAGCACGAGTGATCCTTATCCTGATCTTGGGCGCGGCCTTCGCGACCGCCCAACCGGCCGTTGCGGCAGCAACCTACACGTTTTCGCCGACGGGTCCGCTGGCGACGGCACGTGGTGGCGCTACCGCAACGTTGCTGCCCAATGGTGACGTGCTGATCGCAGGGGGGGCGCCGAACGCCTTTGGCGCTGTCGCCAGCGCTGAGCTCTATCATTTTGCAACGGGTGCATTCAGCGCGACCGGCTCCATGGCTGCAGCGCGCGGAAGCGCGACCGCTACCTTGCTGCCCGACGGCAATGTGCTGATCGCGGGAGGTTCTCCAGATGGCACGAACGCTGTTGCGACTGCAGAGCTCTACCATCCAGGCCTTGGCACATTTACTTCTGCCGGGCCAATGGCGACGGGACGCGCTGCCGCCACAGCAACCCTGTTAACCAACGGCGACGTGCTCGTCGCTGGTGGAAAGGACAGCATGGGCTTTGTCGCCACGGCAGAGATCTATCACACCGGCACCGGCGTGTTCACCTCCACTGGTTCCTTGGCGACTGCGCGCGCCACCGCCACTGCGTCCCTGCTAAGCACGGGCAAAGTGCTGATTGCGGGAGGGCAAGGCACCACAAGTTATCTCAACAGTGCTGAACTCTTCGACCCCGCGTCTGGTACGTTTTCCGCGACGACGGGCGCGATGGGTACAGCGCGAAGGAAGGCCACCGCAACCGTACTGAATAGCGGCAAAGTGCTCATCGCGGGTGGCAAGGGTACCGGAGGTGTCTATCTCGTCAGCGCAGAGCTCTATGATCCCTCAGCGGGCACGTTTGCACCGACCGGCAACCTGATGGCGGCTCGTCAGTTCGCTACGGCGACACTGTTATCGAGCGGCACGGTGTTGCTGGCCGGAGGACAAGGCACTGGTGGTGCCGTTATTGCCAGCGCGGAACTCTACAATCCGGCGACAGCAACGTTTGCCTTTACTGGCTCAATGGCAACTGCACGCCAATTTGCCACCGCGACGCTGCTTCGTGGCGGGTTCGTGCTCGTCGCCGCGGGCACTGATGGTGCTTCCCCAATCCCCAACGCACTCAGTGACGCAGAGCTGTATATGAGCGACGGCATATTCGCCAATGGCTTCGAGTTCCCCTGACTCGGGGGAGCTGGAGTCGGGGAATCGGAGACAGGTTCTTTGGCGGCCCGCCACAGCGTCGAAGTGACGACAAAGCGGGCTGGGTTAGTTAGTGCCCGAGGCGCTCGCGCAAGCCTTCACATACCCTGCCGCTTAGTACGAAACCCCGGTGAATCGGGCGCTTGAACGGCCTGACCTGAGCGGGAATTGCCAGGTCAGTGCCGACTGGCGATGAGTGCGTTCCGACCCCGTCCAGCGTTTCACTCATCAATGGATCATGGCGCACGCTCAACGGAAACCATCACTTCATTTCGCCGCATGAACCAGAGCGTTCAAGGCGGGTTGTACTGCGCAAGAGACACAGGGCCCATCGCGTTGAATTGGTGACTCGTTGTCGCCTCGATCAACTCGTCCGATTTCGCGTGGACGTCGCTCTTGCTGGCCAGTCCGGAAAATCGGAGAACCGCGAGACGCGCGGGCGGCAAATTTCGCAATTGAACTTTCGGATCGTTTGGGTCAGGAAGCGTATCCAGCCTGTACGTGCTTGGCATCGTGAATCGCACCGTCCAGGTGCCGGCGTTGCGTATCTGGGTGACGGGCGCCGTCATTGCGATTTTCTCGCTGGTTGGCTCCTGCGCTACCGGCGCCGTCATGGCGATACTCTGACGGCGCGTGTTGCCGCCGAAGATGTAGGCGGCGAGCAGGCGAAAACCTTTACTGTCGGCGTCCTTTTGCTCACCCTTGACGGTCACCTCGGCGACGACCAGGGCGGGGTAGTCACGTACTTCAAACGTGCCATCTTTCAGCACTGTCTTGAACGCTGGTTCCTCAACGGCCATTGCTGGACTCCCGACAAGTACGCAAATCAGGGTTGCGCTCGCAAGCATGTGGTTTCGGATCACTTGCATATTCGTGGCATTGCCGAGAGCGTCGACTGATCTGCGTCGCGGACTCCAATAGAGGGATTGCAGGCAGCCAACGCAAGCGCCAGACCGCCACTTTCAAGGACTTTCGTTCCCCCTCAATGGTTGAGCGCCGCCTCGATATCTTCCAACGGAGCATTGGTGAATGTCTTGGCGAACTCCTTGATGATCCGCCGGGTGGTTTCGTTGTGCAGTTGTGGGCGCAGCTGACCGAGCGTGTGTGGATCAGCCATCAAGACGAGATCTGCGTATTCCTGTTTGAGCGCGGCGGCATTCAGTCGACTGGCAAGCTGCCTGGCAAAGGTGGCCTCGTCGGTTGACTGTGTGGTCGATTCCGGTGGCCGCTTGCCAGAAGGGCCATGCTCGATCCGCTCTTCCGGCTCCAGCAGCTCTTCCTGCTTGAGGGAAACCTTGGCGCCTTTGCCCATGTTGTGGAACAGACGCGCGCCGGTGCCGTCGGCTACCACGATCCACGCTCCGGTCGGAATCATTTGCATGTTGTTCTCTCTTCTTCGGTTACGCGCTCAGCGCTGACGGGACGAGTCTTGCACAGCGTACCTGTATGCAATGCGTCCCTTGGTGCGGGGCGAATCCCGCGCGCGCTTTCGTCGGCCATTTCCTGGTGCTGGGGGAGGCATGCAGGGATATCGCAACAGTTGTTGCATGCGCTGCGGGGGCGCACACTGGGCACATGCACAACCCTATCGCGTCATCCAGCTGTGGTTTCATCGCAGGCATTGGATTGAAGGCAGCTTGCGCGACCGCAATCGCCGCCTTTTGCGCGATTCCGTGGTCGAATTCGTTGGCCGGCGCAGGCGCACCAGCAATCGACTTTCACCTGGTTAGCGCCGGCGGCCAATCGCAGAAGAACAGTTGCTTCAGCTTGTCAGGCACTGTTGGACAAGTGGCGCCCGGCTATTCGAGCAACGCGACGAACGCGGTCTTCGCCGGATTCTGGGCCGTGGCGAGTCCCGCGGAAGTGGATGAAATTTTCTTCAACGGTTTCGAGGGCTGCTGACCATGAAGCGCATGACACTCCGGATACTCGTCGCTTGTGCGCTGCTCCTCGCAGCCACCATGAACCTGCACGCCGCGCCGCAGACGACGGCTTTTTCCTACCAGGGCCAGCTGAGTGCCGGCGGCACGTTGCCCAATGGTCAGACTTATCAATTCACCTTCACTTTGTACGATGCGGCCACCGCTGGCAGCGTGGTCGGCACGCCTATCCAGCAAGCGCTTCTGGTGGGCAACGGCGGTCTCTTCACGACCGATCTTGATTTCGGCCAGATCTTCAATGTCCAGCAATACTGGCTCGAAATAAAGGTAGGCACGACTATCCCGAATGAGCTGCCGCTCGCGGCGCGTCAACGGATTGGTACCGTACCGGTGGCGCAATACGCGCTCAATTCCCGATCCCGTGATTTTGCGGACTTCTTTGCCATGATGCCGCCGGACAATGCCGCGACGGTTGCCGTGGGTACTGACGTTCAGTTCCCACAAGATGGCCCCTCATCCGGAAGCATTCTGCGGGTATCGCCGACTCAATTCACGTTGCCATCAATCGGTGCGTACCAAGTCATGTTCCAGGTGAGCGTGTCGGAGTCGGCGCAATTGGTGATTGCGCTCAACGGAGTTGAACTGGCGACGACGGTGGCTGGGCGTTCGGCCGGCAGCAGTCAGGTCGTCGGGTTGGCCGTCGTCCAGAATACCCAGGTCAATTCGATACTCTCGGTACGCAATCCGGCGGGCGGCATTGTCGCTCTGACCATTGCGCCCAATGCGGGCGGAACAAACCCCGTTTCCGCACATCTCGTCATCACGCGCCTGGACTGAGGCGATCGTCCGACAACATCGGCATGGCGTCGAGAAACAGCGGCAACAAAGGGGGAGTGCATCACCCCCGATTTCTCGTGCAGCGCAATCAAATTGGCGGGTCGGCGCGAAACGGCCTGCGCTAGCTCTGCCGGCTCCCGCCGATTCTTGACTGAAGCGAGGATAGCCAGCGGCGTCGCCTTGGCCAAGATACCGGCGGTCCGCCATCGAGTCAGGTGCTCGAATGCCGGCTTTCTTCGCTGAGCTCAGATGTCGCAACGTACTGCGCGCGTGAGCGATGTACGCGGCAGGGTTGTGACTGCCGGTGCAGGTTGCGAGGCAGGTATTCCTGTTGTTCGAATTTTCGAACTCGAAGGTGCGCTGGATCGTGGTCGCGATGGTCATCGGCTTTCCGTTCGTCACGGTGTTTGCGTGGTTCGACGAGTGCACGTGACAGGGAATCAAGCTCGAGAACGAGATCGATTGCCCGGCGTCGCTCACGCAGGCGACCGGTGCTCGTGCGCATCGATGCCGCAGCGATTCATTCCACCGCCGCGCGTTGCGCCAGTGCCGCGCGATTGCGAATGCGAATGCAAGGGGCGCTGCCGAGCGTCAGCAGTACGCCGCAAAGAAGCGCGAAGGTAGGCCGAGGTAAAGGCGCGCGGGCGAAGCGAGTATCTGGGCCTTTGGCTGAATGCGGCGCGGTTGGAGCAACTTCGCATGCCAGTAGCATCGTGCCGGTCCAAGCCTTGATAGTCGCAGCAGGTGAAGTCCGAAATGGATCCGCGGAGCGGTGATCGCCAGCCAAAATCTCCGTCGCAGTTGGTGATGGCGCGTTCTTCAAGAGATTGCAAAATGCGACCCCATAGTTCGCAAGATAGGCATGACCAGCGCACACTTACCATCAAAGACCATCACGCCAAGCAGACGCTCAGGATCTCACATCAAAGCTGCGTTCACCGAGTAATTCAGTGACGTCAATTGCGCTATCAGATGCCCACGCCCAACGCGATGTCCATCGGAGCCGGATCAACAGCGAGGGGAAAATAATGCTGCCGTACAAATTGGCCGCCATTGGAGGGCGGCCGGCAATCACTGCCGACCGCGATGATTCAACGCTGCGCGCGCCGCCGCAATGCAGTGGTAAACGTCAGCAATCCCACAATCAGCAGCATCGCCCAGCGCGCATCCACTGGCACCGGCTGCGCCGGGCGGACCACTCCGGGTGTGACCGGAGTGCTGATTGTGGAGCTGTTGTTGTCTGGAGTCGGGTCTGCAAGATCGCTGGTTGCACTCGCAACATTTACCACGCTGTTTCCAACGTAGTCCGCGGGTACTGTGAAAGTGACGTTGGGGATCACCACGGTTTGTCCGACAGCGAGCGTGCCGAGATTGCACGGAAACGACGGGCACGGTGCGCCCGACGAAACGAAGCTGAGTCCTGACGGCCCCGGATCCGTTACCGTCGCGTTCGTCGCGGGATCCGGGCCTTGGTTGGTCATGCTGATCGTGTAGACGATCTCGTTACCTGCAACGACGCTGGCTGGGCCGCTCTTCAGAACCCGAAGATCGGCGCTCGTCTGGCCGACGCCGAGCACAGGCGTAATCACGCTGCTTGAGCAATTCGCGTTGGTCTGGTTCGGACAAGTCGGGTCACCACCACCGGATACCACGCCGGTGTTTGTCAGCGTTGTAGCAGCGGCGGCTGCGAGCGGCGTCACTGGAATCGTGAAGGCCACCGATGAGTTGACCGCAAGGCCCGCGGCGATCGTGCAGGTCAACTGCTGGCCGGTTGCGCTGCAGCCGCCGGGCAACGTGCCAAGCGTCAACGTGCTCGGGATGTTGTCAGTAACGGATGCAGTCGCAGTGGTTGCCACGCTGCCGATATTGGTCACCGTCAGGGCGTAGCTCGCCGGCGTGCCGACTGCAAAGCTTGCGCTACTCGCTGTCTTGACGATCTGCAATGCCGGAGCATTGACGGGCGTAATGACCCCACTCGAACAACGCGCATTGGCCTGACTCGGGCAGCTCGGATCGCCGCCGCCGGATACCGTGGCGGTGTTCGTCAAGCTCGTGCCGCTGGCAACCGAGGTCGCCGTCACCGGAATCGTGAAGGCCACCGATGCGTTGATCGCAAGACCTGCTGCGATCGTGCACGTGACCTGTTGCCCGGTCGCGCCGCATCCGGCAGGCAAGGTGCCGATGGTCAACGCGCTTGGCACGCTGTCACTCACGGTCGCTGTTGCGGTCGTTGCTGCGCTGCCGATATTTGTCACGGTCAGCGTATAGCTGGCCGGTGTGCCGACGACGAAATTGCCGCTGCTCGCCGTCTTGATGATCTGCAGTGCTGGCGCACCGACCGGTGTCGACACTGTGCTCGAACAGTTCGCACCGCCGGGGCAACTCGGATCGCCACCACCGCTGACCGTCGCCGTGTTCGCCAACGTAGTTCCGCTGGCCGCCGGCGTCGGCGTCACCGCAATCACGAAGCTTACCGGGCTGCCAGTTGCCAGGCCCGCCGCAATCGTGCACGTCACCGTCTGTCCGCTCACACTGCATCCGCCCGGCAAGGTGCCGATCGTCAAAGCGCTGGGAATGTTGTCGGTCACGGTCGCGACCACGGTCGTCGCTGCGCTGCCGATGTTCGTTACCTGCAACGTATAGCTCGACGACACACCGACCACGAAGTTCGCGCTGCTCGCGCTCTTGACGATCTGCAACGCCGGTGCGTTGACCGGCGTGATCACCGTGCTCGAGCAATTGGCATTGGTCTGACTGGGGCAGCTTGGATCGCCGCCGCCCGAGATGACCGCCGTGTTGTTCAGCGTCGTTCCGCTGGCCGCTGCCGTCGGCGTTACCGGGATAACGAAACTCACTGGAGCATTCGTGGCCAGTCCTGCCGCGATCGTGCACGTCACCTGCTGACCCGTCGCGTTGCAGCCGACTGGCAAGGTGCCGATCGTCAATGGATTGGGAACGTTGTCCGTCACGCTCGCGACCGCTGTCGTGGCCGCCCCGCCGATATTCGTCACTGTCAGCGTGTAGTTTGCCGGCATACCAACGACGAAGTTGCTGCTGCTCGCCGTCTTCACGATTTGCAATGCGGGTGCATCGACTGGCGTATCCACTGTGCTCGAGCAATTGGCATTGGTCTGGCTCGGGCAGCTCGGATCACCGCCGCCGATGACCGTCGCCGTGTTCGCCAACGTCGTTCCGCTCGCCGCCGCGGTCGGGGTCACCGGGATCACAAAGCTTACCGGGCTGCCGGTTGCCAGGCCCGCCGCAATCGGGCACGTGACGGTCTGTCCGCTTGCACTGCATCCGCCCGGCAACGTGCCGATCGTCAATGCGCCGGGAATGTTGTCAGTCACGGTCGCGACCGCGGTGGTCGCTGCGCTGCCGATGTTCGTCACTTGCAACGTATAGCTCGCCGACACGCCGACCACGAAATTCGCGCTGCTCGCGCTCTTGACGATCTGCAATGCCGGTGCGTTGACGGGCGTGATCACCGTGCTCGAGCAATTCGCATTCGTCTGACTCGGACAGCTCGGATCGCCGCCGCCGGAAACCGTCGCCGTATTTGTCAGTGTCGTGCCGGCGGCTGCCGCCGTTGGCGTTACCGGAATCACAAAGCTCACCGAAGCGTTGGTCGCCAGTCCTGCCGCGATCGTGCACGTCACCGACTGACCGCTTGCGCTGCATCCGCCCGGCAAGCTGCCAATCGTCAGGTTGCCGGGTACGTTGTCGCTCACTGTCGCTGGCGCCGTCGTCGCCGCGCTTCCGATGTTGGTTACTGTGAACGTGTAGCTCGACGGCGTGCCAACCACGAAGTTGTTGTTGCTCGCCGTTTTCACGACTTGCAATGCGGGTGCATCGACTGGCGTATCCACCGTGCTCGAGCAATTGGCATTGGTCTGGCTCGGGCAGCTCGGATCACCGCCGCCGATGACCGTCGCCGTGTTCGCCAACGTAGTTCCGCTCGCCGCCGCGGTCGGGGTCACCGGGATCACAAAGCTTACCGGGCTGCCGGTTGCCATGCCCGTCGCAATCGTGCACGTCACGGTCTGTCCGCTCGCACTGCATCCGCCAGGCAATGTTCCCAGCGTCAGTGTGCTTGGCACATTGTCGGTTATGGTCGAAATCGCAGTCGTTGCCGCGCTGCCTATATTTGTCACGATCAGCGTGTAGCTGGCCGGCACGCCAACCACAAAGTTGCCGCTGCTTGCCGACTTGATGATCTGCAGTGCCGGTACAGCGACCGGCGTCGTCACCGTACTTGTGCAGTTCGCACCACCCGGACATGTCGGATCACCGCCACCGGCTACGTTGGCGGTGTTGGTCAGCGTCGTGCCGCTGGCTGCTGCCGTCGGCGTGACTGGAATCACGAAGCTCACCGGACTGTTCGTCGCCAGTCCGGCCGCAATCGTGCACGTTACCTGTTGACCTGTCGCGCTGCAGCCGCCCGGCAAGGTGCCAATCGTCAGCGAGCCCGGAATGTTGTCGGTCACGGTCGTGAGCGCGGTCGTTGCCGCACTGCCGGTGTTCGTTACCTGCAAGGTGTAGCTCGCCGGCACGCCGACGACGAAGTTGGCATTGCTCGCGCTCTTGACGATTTGCAATGCTGGCGCAGCGACCGGTGTCGTCACCGTGCTCACGCAGTTCGCACCAGCCGGACACGACGGATCGCCGCCACCGGATACGCTCACGGTGTTCGACAGCGACGTTCCACTCGCTGCCGCTTGCGGCGTCACCGGAATCACGAAGCTTACCGGGCTGTTCGTCGGCAGGTTCGCCGGGATCGTGCAGGTCACCGTCTGTCCCGTGGCGGAACACCCGCCCGGCAGCGCACCGATCGTCAGTGTGCTCGGAATATTGTCGGTCACCGTGGTGAGCGCCGTCGTCGCTGCGGTGCCGATGTTGGTCACCGTGATCGTGTAGTTTGCCGGCACGCCGACCACAAAATTTGCGCCGCTGGCGCTTTTGAGCACCTGCAGTGCCGGTGCATCCACTGGCGTAGTCACCGTGCTCGAACAGTTTGACGTCGTCGGACAGGTCGGATCACCGCCGCCCGACACGGTTGCCGTGTTCGTCAGTGTGGTTCCGCTGGCTGCCGCTGTCGGCGTCACCGGGATCACGAAACTTGCCGAACCACCGGTCGCCAGTCCCGCAGCGATCGTGCACGTCACCTGTTGACCCACTGCGCTGCAGCCGCCCGACAATGTGCCAATGGTCAAATCGGCCGGCACGACATCAGTGACTGTTGCCGAGGCGGTGGTTGTCGCACTGCCGGTATTGGTGACCGTCAGCGTGTAGCTCGCGCCCACCCCAACCACGAACGCGCTGCTGCTCGCCCCCTTGCTGATCGTCAGTTGCGGTGCATTGACCGATGTCGTCACCGTGCCCACGCAGCGCGCGGGCAGACTGCCCACGGCCGTACCTGTCGGACATCCCGGATCGCCACCGCCAGTTGCTCCGGCCGTGTTGGTCACGCCTATCCCATTCAGCGCATTGGTCGGCGTCACCGGAATGGCGAAGGTCACCGGTGCGCCTGTGTTCAACGGCGCAGCGATCGTGCATGACACGGTCTGTCCAACCGCGGCGCAACCGGCCGGCAACGTTCCGATCGTCAATCCGCCCGGTATCGTGTCCGTGATCGTCGTCGTTGCCGTGGTCGCCGCTGAGCCCACGTTCGTCAGCGTCAGCGAGTACGTCGCCGGCTGATTCACCACGAATGATGTCGGTGCCGCGCTCTTGACCAGTTGCAACTGCGGCGCCGTCACCGTGTTGGTCACTGTGCCATTGCAATGACCCGCTGCCGGACAGCTCGGATCGCCGCCGCCATTGTTCGTCGCCGTGTTGCTGACGTTCGTACCATCTGTACTCGCCTGCGGCGTCACCGGAATCGTGTAACTGATCGATCCGCCGGTCGCGATGCCGGGCGGCAACGTGCAGGTCAGATTCTGGCCCACCGCACTGCAGCCGCCCGGCAGGATGCCGATCGTCAATCCCGTCGGAATCGTGTCAGTGATCGTGCCCGCCAGCGTCGCCGCCTGACCATTGTTCGTTGCCGTGATCAGATAGTTCGTCGGCACGCCAACCACCAAGCTACCCTGCAAGCTCTTCGTCACATCGAGTAACGGTGCATCGACCGGTGTCGAGATCGTGCTTGCACAATGCGCTTCCACCGGACACGTCGCGTCGCCACCACCTGTCACCGTCGCCGTATTGGTCGCTGGCGATGCCGTGCCCACGGCAATCGTCACCGGCGCATTGATCACCGGCGCATTGCCGCCCGGCAGCAACACCGTCGCTGTCGTGCAGCTGATCTGCGTCGCCGTGCTCGCGCTGCAATCCCAGCTGGCGCCGCTGGGTGGCGCCGTCGTGGTGATGCCCGCCGGCAACGGATCCGTTGCCGTGATCGGGCCGGCTGTGCTGGTCGTGCCCGTATTGCTTACCAGCAGCGAATACGTGCCGCTCTGGCCCACCGCGAATGCCGATGGTGTGGCGCTCTTGGCGATCGACAACTGCTGCGCGCCGCCATTGGTGTCGGTATCCGTCGCGCTGTTGTTGCCCGGCGTAGGGTCGGTCACGCCTGCGGGTGCAGTGATCGTCGCGGTGTTCGACAAATTTCCTGTCGCGGCCAGACTGGTGGTCGCGGTCACGGTGTACGTGATCGAACTGCCAACCGGCATGTTCACCGTGTCGTTGATGTTGCCGCTGCCGGATGGGTTGAATCCCGTTGCGCCGCCACTCGCCACCGCGGACCAGCTGTCGCTGGTGAACGAGGCGCCGAAGATGTCGGCAATCGTCGCGCCAGTCACGGCGCTCGGGCCGTTGTTGGTGGCGAGGATCGTGTACGTGGTGTTGCTGCCGGGCGTATATGAACTGGTGCCGTCGGTTTTGGAAACCGCCAAGTCAGCACTCGGATTGAGCGTGTCGGTATCCGTCGCCGAGTTGTTGCCGGGCGTCGGATCAGTCACGCCAGCAGGCGCAGTGACCATGCCGGTATTGCTCAACGTGCCGGTAGCACTTGCACTGATGTTTGCCGTCACCGTGTAGATGACGCTCGCGCCGCTCGGTAGATTCACCGTGTCGTTGATATTGCCGCTGCCACTTGCGGTACAGGTGCCGCCGCCTGTGCCCACGCAAGTCCAGTTGTCGCTCGTGATCGCTGCCGGGAATGCATCGGCCACGATTGCACCGTTGGCTGCGCTCGGGCCCGCGTTGCTCGCGGTTATTGTGTACGTCACACTGCCGCCCGGCGTCGCCGTGGCCACGCCGTCAGTCTTGGTGATGGAGAGGTCGGCGGACGCTCCGGTGGCACCGCTATTGCCGGTGTTGTCGGTGTTGTTGGCCGGATTGGGATCGGGTTGCGCCGCCGTGACCGTGCTCGAATTGTCGAATACACCCGCTGCGTTGATCGTTGCGGTCGCCGTGATCGTGATGTTCGCGCCGGGTGCCAGGCTCGCGATCGTGCACGGCAACGCCGCACAGCCGCCGCCGCTGACAGTGGTAATGGTCAAGTTCGTCGGGGTATCCGTAACCTGAACGCTGGTTGCGGTCGACGGTCCGGCGTTGGCCACGAACAGCGTGTAGGTGAGCGATTGACCGACGACGTATGGGCCCGCCGTCTGCAAGGTTTTCACCACCGATACATCGGCTGAGCTGGAAAGTGGCACGGTGCGCGAGTCGGTATTCGAGGTCGTGCCGCCACTGCTGGCGAACGCGTTGTTCGTGACGCTGGCGGCGCTGATGTCGGCCGCGATGATCGTGTAGGTCGACGTGCAGGTGAGCGATTCGCCGGGATCGAAGAAGTTGTCGAGATCGCCGATCGTCGTCAGCGCAGGACAGCTCACGGTGGTGCGATCATCGGTGACGGTGATCGGGCCAGCGAGTGTCGCGAAACCATTGTTGGTAACCAGGTAACTGTAGTTCAGCACGTCGCCGGGCAAGGTGTACGACGATTGGGTGACGGATTTGGCGAGCGTCATCGCGGCCGTCGCGTACGTCGCCGAATCGATGGCGTTGAATGCATTGCCACCGGATGTGCCGGACGCGGTCGCGGTGTTGGTGTGACTGCCGGCGAGCGCAGGGACGGGCCCGGCGACGCAGGTCACTATGTGGTTGTTGTTGGCGGCGACGGCAACCGGCAGTGAGCTGGGCAACGTGCACGACGACGTATTGACCTGCGGGTCGTTGAGCGTCACCGGACTGAGCGGCACGTCGCCGCTGTTCTCGATCGTGAATTGGTAGAACACATTGGCTGGCAGGTTGACGGCGAGGAACGCGGTCCATGGACCGGTGGCGCTTGGGCCGACTTGCTTGAGCAGCGCGATCGAAGGATGCGGCGGATTCACCACCAGGCTGGAGCTTGCGGTATTGCCGTTGATCGTCTGTGCGTTGATCACGAACGACACCGGGCCGCTGGTGTTGTTGTAGGTGCCTATCGTCGGCGCTGTAACGTCGACGCCGACGACGCACGTGCCGCCAGCGGCAATCGCGCCGGCGGAGAAGGTCAGCGATCCCGCACCGGCCGCCGGCGCGAAAGTCGGCGCACCGCAGCCAGTCGTCGTCGCATTCGGCGCAGCCGCGACCAGCATCGCGCCTGGTGCTCCCGGCAAGGTGTCGGCAAACGCCACACTGGCGATTGCGTCATTGGGATTCGGATTGACGATGGTGAAGGTCAGCCGGCTGACACCGCCGGCCAGGATCGGCGACGGTGCGAATTGCTTGGCGATCTGCGGCGGCGACAGCGCAGTGAGCGTGGCGCTGCCGACGCTGTTGGTGTTGGTGCCGGTTTGTGTGGTCGACAGGAACCCGCTGACGTTGCTGTGCGGTCCGGCTGTCGTCGCAGTGACGTTGACGCTGACCGTGCACGAACTGCTCGCTGGAATGGTGCCGCCGGTGAAAGTCAGTGAGGTCGCGCCGGCGGTCGGCGCCCAGACGCCGCCGCACGTAGTCGTTGCAGCGGGCGCCGCGGCGACTTGCGTGCCTGCAGGCAGCGCATCGGTAAAGGCTGCGCCGGTCAGTGCGACGCTATTGCTGTTGGCGAGTGCGAAGCTCAGCGTCGATACGCCGTTGACGGCGATCGGATTCGGCGCGAACGCCTTGGCGATGGTCGCGGGTGTGCCGGCACTGCAACCACTGAACACGACGTTGTCCAGCCCCGCGTCCGAGCCCGCCACCTGATTGCCGGAATTGAAGAAGTAGACGCGGAAGAACGTGTTGCCGGATGGGTTCAATCCCAAGTTGACCGTTGGCGGCGCGACCGCGACAAACGTGTTCTGGGTCGGCGTGATGTTGGCATTGCTGAAGACTAGCGTGCCGGTTTCCGGCCGTGTGTTGGTCGTAGCGTAGTAGATGGCGATCCCGGTCGGGCCGTTGCCGCCGCGATGTTCGCCCTCCAACGTCATCGCAACGCTGGTCAGGCCGGTTGTGTTGACTGCGAATTCGAAATAATCGTTCTGCGTGGTGTCGAGCGCGGCGCCGGGATTGATCCCACCGTTCGAACCCCAGGCGATGGTGCCGTCGGCCAGCGTCGGCGAGTTCGCTTGCGTGTTCGGCGCGAGGCCCGCGCCTGGCGCAGCGGAACCGCTGCCTGTGCTTGGCACCGGTGCGTTGACGTTGAAGGCGGTCGGAAAGCGCCAGGTCGCCAGCGGCAGCCCGCAAATCCCCGGGCCCGGCGGCGGTGCGGTATTCACGGTCAGTGTCGCTGTCGCGGTGTGACCGGTGTCTACAGCATCGATGAATAAGCTATTCGTCGTGTTGACGAGGCTGCCGGTAACAGTGGGTGTGACGTTGACCTTGATGACGCAGCTGCCATTGGCCGCGACCGTGCCATTGCTGAAAGTGATCGAGCCTGCACCGGCGTTCGCGACAAGCGTGGGCGTACCGCAACCGCTGGTTGTCGCGCCGGGCGGAGTGGCGATGATCAAGTTGGCCGGCAGGTTGTCGACGAAGTTGTAACCGCCCAGTGCCCCTGCATTCGGATTGGTCAGCGTGATCGTCAGCGCTGAAATACCGTTGACCGGCGCAGGATTCGGGCTGAACGATTTGCTGATGTTCGCGCTGGTCGGATCGATGATGTTACCGATGCGCGCGCCTACTGAAAAATCAGCGTTGTAGTGGAAACTACTACCGGAAAAATCGTGGAGCAGCGTATTAAGCGTCTGCGCGCTACCGCCACCGCCGACGATCTTGATCGTGTAGGTCGTCACAACACTGCCGCCCGCCTTGCCGGCGACGCCGACGCAGGAGCGGTAGTTCGGGCTATTCGGATCGTTTTCCCACAGGCATGCATCCGCGTACAGCTTGTTGCTCGGATTCGCAACGTACGGCGAGCTGTCCGCCGAATACGTCGTGTTGACCGACAGGATTTGGAAGACCGTGTTCGAGAAATTGATGAAGGCCTCGAACTGTTCGTAGCCTTGCGTCGCGGTGCCGCCGGACAGTTCGATGAGGTAGGTGTTGCCGACGATCAGATTGAGCGCGCCCCCCGGTCCGACTGCAACAAGGTTGGCGGGCGTTGTGCCGTAGCGCACATTGGTGATCGAGTTGCGCGACTGCGAGATCAAGTGCTCGACGTAGAGCTCTCGCGGCGTTGGCGTCGAATAGGTGCCGGTGATGTCATTTGCGGTGATGTGATAGCGACGCGTCGTGTCGTAAGCTGCCGCAACCTGAGTCACTTCAACTTCGAAGTACGCGTCGGCACAGCTGCCCGCACCGATGGTGGCGAAGTTCAAGCTCGAGAGAGATCCCGCGCGCAAATTGACATTGGCGTTGGTATTGTCAAAGACGAAATTCGCGGTAACGTTGGTGGTCGCCACATCCGAGCAGACGCGCGCGCCGACCGGAAAGTTTTTCGGGCCCGATGCCGGGCTATTGCTGTCGAGTCCGACGACGTTCCACGTCAGTGGGGTCACAGTAAGTGCGGCATGCGCCGTGATGGGCGCCAGCAGGACGAGAGCGACCCACACACCCACGTGGCGGACGCTATAACGAAACCAACTGCGGATGATGCTCAATGTTGTTCCCCCTTATGCATCATGTCCGGCCGGCGGCATGAAGGATTGCATCAACGAAAATTGGATCGTGAACACGATACTACGGCGTGCGAAGCTAAGCCGCGGGTCGACTACACTGTCTTTGGCGACGGCCGTCGCGCTCGTGAGGGCGAAGCCATGGCGCATCAAGCAAGTTTCGCGCCAGCTTCTTATGATCTGCGAGTTTCCGGAGCCTGGCGGGTCCGACAAGCGTTAGTGCAAGTCGGCGCAATTCGCGCCGAATTCCCGATCCCGTGATTTTGCGGACTGCTTTGCCATGATGCCGCCAGATAGGTGGCTGCGCGTTCGGCCGGCAGTAGTCAGGTCGTCGGATTGGCCGTCGTCCAGAATGCCCAAGCCAATTCGATACTCTCCGTAGGCAATCGCGCAGGCAGTATTGTTGGTCTGACCATTGCAGCCAATGCGGGCGGAACAAATCCCGTTTCCGCACATCTCGTCATTACGCTTTTGCACTGAGGCGATCATCCGACAACAACATCGGCGGCGGTAGGTTGCGCTGTGTGAAGTCGCGGCGGCTGGAGATGGCAAGTGGGCACGTGCTAACTTCCCGACATGGCCGTTTCAAATGCAACCATCCGCTTCAAGGCCAAGCTGCTGCGGCCGGCCACTCCGCGACGTGCTTTGTGGTCGTTCCTGCTTGTGCCGAAGGCTTCAAGCGCGACATTGCCCACACGCAGCATGGTTACGGTGGATGGCACGTTGGCGGGCCATCCGTTCCGCGCCAGCCTCCAACCCGATGGCGAAGGTAGCCACTGGCTCAAGGTGTCCAAGGCCCTGCGTGACGCAGCGGGCATTTCCGAGGGCGATACGGTTGAGCTTGCGATGACGCCGGTGGCGGATGAGCCGGAACCGCGCGTGCCAGCCGATCTACGCGCGGCGCTCGACGCCCATGCGAACGCGATGGCTCAGTGGTTGGCTATCACCGCGGTCGCGCGCCGCGACTGCATTCAGTGGATCACCTCCGGCAAGAAGGCGCAGACGCGCTGCAATCGCATTGCAACCGCCTGCTCCATGCTTGCCGCCGGCAAGCGCCGCATCTGCTGCTTCGATCGCTCGGGCATCTACAGCAAAGGCTTCGCCGCGCCGAAAGTGGCGGAATAGTCGACTCGCCGGTTTTACCTCATTGCTCGCTGGGCGTGCAGCCGCGCGCATCGGTACGGCGGCGCGGCGACGGCGCGTCGCACCGACGGATCATCCGCGCTGCCGCAACGCCTTTTGCAAACACTCTATCCGCACATTGATGCGCGGGCCGGAAGCCGGCCGAGTGCGAACGACGTTGCACGTCGAATTTGCACGAAGCAGCCGACATGAACGGAAGATGTTTTCCGAAAATCGAGTTCATAAATCGTACACGGCGTGATCGCAAGTATGCGTCACCGGCACGGAGTGACCGTGCAACGAGGAAGACATATGAAATGTTCGCAACAGAAAATGTTTGGCATCGCCGTACTGATGGCGTTCGCAGTCGGCGCGCACGCGGCTGACCCACCGACTTCGGCGATGGACAACACGCGCGTCAACAAGCGCGACATGGATCACAAGACGACGACGCCGACCGATCAGCCGAACAATTCGGCCGATGTGAAGTTTGCAGCCGACGTTCGCAGCGCTATCTACAAGGACAAGACATTGTCGATGAAGGCGCACAACGTGAAGTTGGTCGCCGCCAACGGCGTCGTCACGCTGCGCGGGCCGGTCGCGAGTGCCGATGAAAAGGCAAAAGTCGAGCAGATCGTCAGTTCCGTCGCGGGTGTCACGCGAGTGGACAACCAACTCGATGTGGCCCATTGACCCCTTGACCCATGGTTCCATTGGACCATCGTTTTTCAATTTCAGGAGACTCGCATGAAAGCTTCCGTCTATTGCACCACCAAGACCATCGCCCAGGCCGAAAACATCGTCAGTGCGTTGAAGGCTGCTGGGTTTTCCAGCGACGCAATCTCTGCCCTCATGCCGGACAAGAGGACGACCAAGGACTTCGCTCACGAGCACAACACGAAGGCGCCTGAGGGCGCGACAGCAGGCGGCGTTGCCGGCTTGGGCGTCGGTGCTGCGGTGGGCTGGCTCGCGGGCATCGGCGCGCTCGCGATTCCAGGCGTCGGTCCCTTCATCGCTGCGGGGCCGATCATGGCTGCGCTTGGCGGAGCTGCAGTGGGCACCGCTGCCGGCGGCGTGATTGGCGCGTTGGTGGGCATGGGAATTCCCGAGTTCGAAGCCAAGCGTTACGACGCCAAGATCCGCGAAGGGAATATCCTGATTTCCGTCCACACCGATGACTCCAAGCAGCGCGACACGGCAAAGGACGTCTTCAAGCAGTTCGACGCCGACGATATCTCGACCGGATCCGAAGCGAGCGTGAAGGCAGCGTAATGCAGAGGGTTGTGGCGAGGTAAGCAATAAAAATGGCGCCGGCAGTAATGCCGGCGCTTTTTCTTGCGCGTAGGATGGCAAGTCCGATCGAGTGGAAGCACGGTAGTAAAAGCGCGGACCAGGCGGCGCAGCTCCTGCTTCGACGGCGGGCTATCGCTGATCCAGTTCGTGGTGGATCAGTACCACGCATTGCGAAGCGAACAGCATTTTTGATCCGAGCGAAATATCGGTCGTACCCATGCGTTCGAGACTGTGGAACGTCTTTTTCGGCATCGGGATGTGGTCGGTCAGCAGAAAGCAGGGATTCTCTTGAAACACCTGCTCGCGAATCGACGTGCCTTTCCTGTCCATGACAAAAAGCTGATGGTCTGCGGCCAGTTCCTGTACCAACCGCTCGAAGCTCACCGTGCGCACGGAGACGCCCGATTCCACCGGCCGCGTTTCTTCCTTGCCCATTCCCCTGGAGGCATCCAGCGCCTTCGCGATCTTGCCGAGCAACGCGCGCTCGTCGAAGCCGCCGAAGTCGTGCATCGCATTGGCGTCGAAGCGGATCGTGCGGGAGAAATCCTGTGTGCTTTCCAGCACGAGGTATACCGTCACATCCGCACGATGCGACTGGGCGACGAAGATCGCATTCATCAGCGTATGCGCCAGAATTTCGGTATGGGCCTCCCCGCCAACGGACGCCAGCAGTTTCTGACTGTCCGTGGGTGCCGCTCGCGCTCGCAGTACAAAAGTTCGCATGTGGGTTGTGATCGATTCAAAAAGATAGTGGGGATGAGATTGCGGAAAGATAGGCGCGAAGTTGTACATGCCGGAGCAATCTGCTGCTTCCCGATGTACGATCCGGTGCCCGACTCAACCCAATGCCGAAGTGGCTCTACATGACAGCCTATCAGCAGCTCGCATTCGTCAGTTCAGTGCTCGCCGGTTTCGCGTTCGCTTTTTACGGGACCTTGCTGACCGCTCCCGCAACGCAACGCATCGCCAGCTGGGCAGCCTTTCTCGCGGTCTGCGCGAGTATCTGTTTCCTTATTGTCACGTTGGGCTCGACCTTCGCGGTGACGGCCGCGTCACACTCCGAAACACTGCCCGCAGCGGTTCAAGCGCAGCAGGAACCCCTTACCACCTTGTTCCTCCTGGGCATCATGCTGACGCTCATCAGTTTTGGTTTGGGCGGCTGGGTGCGATCGCATAAACTCGGAATCGCGACCACGAGTGTCGCATTGATCGGCGTGATCGCCGTCGTCTGGGTCATGCAACCTTTCATACACAGAAATTGACCGGAGGAGCTATTCATGCTCGCGTCGAAGCGACCGCTGCGGGATCTGGGTGTGTGCCTGCTCGGTCTGGCCGTACTCAGCCATGCGTGCGCAAGCGAATTGCACGTCGATCCTATCGACACCGGCCAACCTTATCGAGAGGGCGACTACGCCTTCCTCGATCAAGTCCTAGGATCGCGGAGCGCAGTGGCGCTGGGCGAATCGATCCATGTGACGAAGGAAATGCCGTTGGTCCGTGAGCGGGTTGTGCGCTATCTGCACGAACGCAAGGGATTCGATGTGCTGGCGCTCGAAGGCTCGCTGATCGACGCATGGACCGCCCAGGAACATGTCTATGCGAATGGCGATCCAGGAGCCGCGGCCGCGCAGTTGTACACGCGTGAGGCGTTGTTCGGTCTGTGGCAGACCGCCCCGATGGAAGCGGTGATTGCCCAGGCGTTGAAACCGCAATCCGGCGCAGCTCCCATCTACTTGACCAGTTTCGACCTGCAGCCGGGCATGGCGCGGGCGTACGGAGGTTCCGCGGAAAAGAGCCTGGGTGCATTTCTTGCGGCGGTGCATGCGCTGGATCCGAGTGTCAGCGATCGGAAGATTCACGAATGGACCAGCAGCTTGAGTCCGTCGCTCGAATGCAAGAGCAGTCAGGCGGACCCGCAAGCGTTGCCGGAACTCGAACATTGGATCGACGGGTCCGCAGCGACAGCGGTCGGCGCCCACCGGCCGGCCATACATGTCGCCGCCCTCAAACTCGTTCCAACGATGTTGCGCTATCGGTTGCAGCACTGCAGCGAGTGGCTGGCTGCGGACAAGTCCATGACGGTGTACCAGCAATCGCGCGACGCGCTCAATGCAAAAATTGCTGTGGCGCTGCTGGCCGATTCCAGGAAGATGATCTTGTGGGCGCATCACAGTCATCTTCACTACAACTCGCTCGGCCAAGCGGTACCTTCAATGGGTCAGCACCTTCATCAAGCTTTAGGAGATCAGTTGTACACCATTGGCGTCTTTGCGCTGGATGGCGCCGCCATGGATACCTCGAAAGTCGATGCTGCCGACGGCTTGGCCGTGGTGACGGCCATGGCCGCAAAGCCGCTTCCGGATGACGCGCGCTTCAGCGTCGAACATGCGCTGGCTGAGCTATCGAATTCGGATTTCTTCGTTGACTTGAAGGCAGCGCCGGCGGTGTGGGCGCAACCCGGATTCAGTCGCCTTGAGACGTCCGGCCGTATGCCAACGGCGCTCTCCAATGACTTTGACGGAGCAATCTTCCTGCACAAGGTGCAAGGCGCTGAGCTCAATTTCCTTCCGCGCTGGCTCAATATGGCCATTGGTTCAGCCGGGTGGATCTACCAGCACACGGTCCTGGCTGTACTGATTGCGTTGCTGTTGGTTGGCGGGCTGGCGCGCGCAATCGTTCGATTCGTGCGCAGGCGTGGACAGAAGCAACGTCAGTGACATCGAGGTAGATGACATGGCTTTGCAAGCTTTCCTTCGCGATTGACGCTCACGGACAGCGTTGGGAAGCGGCCGCGAGAACGCGTCGGAATGCCTTTCCTGGCCGAACTCGCGCGAGTTTCCCCCACAGACAGTGATGCGGCTCCGCGCGTCAGCCCTCGCGTTTTGAACAAGGTATCCGGCGTTCTTCCCCGCCTTCGCGGTGCAGGACGATACCGGCTACTTCGGCATCGCAGCCTTGAACTTCAAGTCGATGTCTACCTTTGCGCCAAACATGTCAGTGTCCGGTTTGGTGTACACCTCGCCGGAGATGTTGCCGTTCGCAACGGTGACGTCCTTCAGCTGCAGTATCCCGGAAGCGTTGCCCCCGGCCTTGTCCGATCCGGAATGATGGAAGGCGCTCTCGTCAACTTCGTAGACGCCGTCGCTGTTCTTGAAGATATTCATCGTGATCGCGCTGCCGTACTTGTGCGAGAAGGCAATGACATCCGAGCTGAGGTCCTTGGCATCGGACGCGTCCTTTTCGGTGAACGCAAAAAGAATCGCGGGGTCGTCCGAGTACGGCCTCGTACCTTTGGCGACGCGAACGAAGCTTAGTTTGGTGTCCTTGCCCTCGGCGCGGTACGTGCCCGAAACCGACGCGGCAGCGGCAACCGCTGAGCCAGTCAGGATGGTGAGAACGAATGCAAGCGCCAGCGTGGTCTTCATGTGCGTAACCTCCGACTAGTGGTGGTAAAACACAACGGCTCAAACGAGAACGCGCTTAGAGTGCCTTTTTCTGGTGAACCGCGCCGGATTTTCTGGCGGGCAATAGAAAAGCACGGAAGTATTTGACGACGGCCGCCCTCGCACAACGGTACAAGCGGCCAGCCGCTCGGCGTGAAACCTCTGACCCCGCGTATGCTTTCGCCACATGAGCGGAGCAAGCGACGCCACGTCCCTGCATCCAAGTGCCAGCCGTCGCGTTTCCGCATGGCCGTTCGTCCTCAGCTCTGTCCCACGGAGAACCCCATTGGTCCGGAGTGCGCGTCGTTCGAACAACACCGGTCCCGCTTTTTTTCGATCTGGCCTACCGGATGCTTTGTACACCTACCGATGCCGAGGACGCGAGCCCCGGCGACAAGCTGGATCTTGAAGAGCGTTTTCAGATCCACCTCCGTGTAGCCACTTCGAAAAGGGCGTTCGAAAAAATCTCGGGAACAATTTCCAGGTGCCGATGCCAGGCGCGAATCATCGAATCTTCCGGGCGTAGCGCCTTGGCGGATTTTCGCTGGGTTATTGCAACGCCAGCCTCACGCCTCCGCCGAAATCGCATTAAGCTCTCGTAGATCGAGATCCCGTTGCAGCTCGTAGAGGGTTTCGTGGTCGAAGTCGCCTGCGCGATCCAGGCGGTTGAGTCCGCGACGTCCGCTCGCGATGGCTTCGCGGACGACGTCGAAGTGCGCGTGGAGCATCGGCAAGAAGTGGTCAGGGCGCTCGACGTAGTCGACGACCTTCGCGGCCCTCGCTGGTAGCGAGTCAGCAAATTTTGATGGATGACGGTTCCGTCGCCGTCATACGCGTTGCTGTATGAGGGCGACGTTCGAGTGCGCCAGAATTCGACATCCTTGGCCAAGGGAATTCGGTTCGCTGGGCATAAATCCTGATGGATGCCGGACACGATGTCGACGCGAAAATTCGCGGGAGCGGGTTAGAAATTGTCTCTGACACCATCGCTATGTGCGCCCTGTTGAATCTGTTGAGACAGACATGTTGGCCCTGCACTCATGCGCTGTACATCTGCCCGGTGCGCACACTTGCCCTACGTTTGAAGCCCGACTGCTCAATGAACCGATTTTCGCACGCTGCGTCCACGGTCGATTTTCGATCGCGCATCGAAGAATTTTCTTTCCCCTGCGTGGGCGCAAAGTCCGCAGCGGCGCACGACGCCTTGCAGTTTGTCGTGGCGGCCGATCTGCGTTCGGCTGCGGATGACAGCCGAATCGTTCGCCAGTTGCAGGACTTCGCGGTGCAGACGGCCCGCGATGCCATGTTCGTCAGTTTGGCGGTCCTGTTTGAAAAAACGCCGCGACTGGATGAAAAGCAGTTCGAAAACAAACTCTGGGAACGCCTGGCCGCATTTCATGCGATCGACGTGCGCCGTCACGAATGGGATCGCGCAGTCAGCTCGGATCCAAGCTCGCCCCACTTCAGCATGAGCATTGGCGGCCGTGCGTTTTACGTCGTCGGACTGCATCCGGGCGCAAGCCGCCGTGCGAGGCGCTTCAGTTGCGCCGCACTGGTATTCAACCTGCATAGCCAATTCGAAGCGCTTCGCTCGGACGGGCGCTACGAGAAACTGCGCGAAGCCATCGGCCTGCGAGACCTGGCCTACAGTGGTTCACGCAATCCCATGCTCGCGGCCCATGGAGTGACCAGCGAGGCGCGGCAATACAGTGGGCGAATGGTCGATGCAAGTTGGCAGTGTCCTTTTGCCACTCAAAGCAGGGCACAGCGCGATGGCTCGTGAGATAGCAGCGCGATCGGGCGTTGCCTTTGAACTCATGCGTGGACAACAGTTGCGCGTCATCGATCCATTGGGCGAACAAGTCGCCGACTTGCTGGCCTACAACCGTGATGACGTGCGGGAAGTATTGTCATCCGGTCGCAGCCTCGACTACGCCAGCTGCATCTACCTGAGCAAAGGTCACAGCCTCTATTCGAACCGCAGCAATGTG
>JBDSNK010000198.1:0-6179 GCA_039915385.1 Dokdonella sp. | reverse complement strand
GGCGGACCGAGGTTTCGTCTGCAATCTGGAGCGGGAAACGAGACTCGAACTCGCGACCCCGACCTTGGCAAGGTCGTGCTCTACCAACTGAGCTATTCCCGCGTGGGAGGCGCATATTACGGTTTGGCGCGCAGGTGTCAACCCCGGCAATGCGAAATCGCCCCGCGAAACACCATCGCGTTTTGCCGCACCTCGGTCGTCGCGATCAAGCGCGAGACCGAAATGCCTGGCTTGCTCAACGCTGCTGGCGCAGAACGGGCCACGCCGTACGCACATATTGAAGTCCCGACCAGATCGTCAGGACGGCAGCGATCACGAGCAAGGTTTCACCGACATAGAACGGACGCAGGCTCTCCAGGTCGTGCTGGTACAGCAGGACGGCGATCGCGATGATCTGCATGACCGTCTTGACCTTGCCGATCGTGGCAACACCCACGGTAGCGCGGTGGCCGATTTCGGCCATCCACTCGCGCAATGCCGAAATGCTGATCTCGCGGCCAACGATGACCGCGCTCGTGACCGCAAGCAGCGGCGTCGGATTTTCCTGCACCAGCAGGAACAGCGTGACCGCGACCATGAGCTTGTCCGCTACCGGGTCAAGGAACGCGCCGAATGCCGAGCCCATGTTCCAACGCCGCGCCACCCAGCCATCGAGCCAGTCCGTGATTGCGGCCGCGATGAAGATGGCAGCGGCAGCAATGTTCGCGCCGCGAAACGGCGCATAGAACACAACCACCATCACGGGCAGCAGCAGAATGCGGAACAGGGTCAGCGCGGTCGGTATCGTAATCGGCATCGGTATCCTTGCGGTTTCATCCGTGCAACGTAGCGTAAATGCGTTCGGCAAGTTCCTTACTGATGCCTTTGACCCGCATGAGTTCCTCGATGCCGGCCTTGGACAGACCGCCGAGGCCGCCGAAGTGCCGCAGCAGCGCGGAACGTCGACGCGCACCGACGCCTGCGATCTCTTCGAGGCTGCTTGCCTCGCGCGCCTTTTCGCGACGCCCCCGATGCCCGGTGATCGCGAATCGGTGCGCCTCGTCACGCACCGCCTGGATCAGATGCGAAGCCAGCGACTCCGGCCCTGGCCAAAGGGTGCGGCCGGATCGCCCCAGGATCAAGGTTTCGTCGCCGGCGCGACGCGCTTCACCCTTGGCGACCCCAACAATCGGCACGCCCTCGACGCCAAGTGCGTTGAGCACGTCTAGCGCCTGCTGCACCTGGCCCTTGCCACCGTCGATCAAGAGCAGGTCCGGCAGCCTGCCCTCGCCTTCCTGAATGCGCTTGTATCGCCGCTCCAACGCCTGGCGCATGGCGGCGTAATCGTCGCCCCCGGTAATGCCGGAGATATTGAAGCGCCGGTACTGGGACTTCTCCGGGCCTTCCTGGCCGAACACGACGCAGGACGCGACGGTGGCCTCGCCCATCGTGTGACTGATATCGAAGCATTCGATGCGCTGCGGTGTCTCGTCCAGTTCGAGCAGGTCGCGCAGCGCCTCGAAGCGTGCCAACAAGGTCTGGCGACTAGCCAGACGAGAGGTCAAGGCGGCTTCCGCATTGCGTCGAGTCAGGTCGAGGAAACGCGCGCGATCGCCGCGCACGCTGGCCTTGATCTCAACCGTGTGTCCGGCATGCGTGCCCAGCGCTTCCGCGAGCGGCGCTGCGTCTTCAGGGGCATGACTCACGATCAACTCTGCCGGCACCGGGCGCTCCAGGTAGTACTGCGCGATGAACGACGCCAGGATCGTCCCCTCGTCTGCCTCGACGGCGAGGCGCGGAAAGAAGTCGCGCGAACCAAGGCTCACACCGTTGCGAAAGAACAGCACGCTGATGCAGCCGATGCCCGCGCGGATCGCGCAGGCGACCACGTCCATGTCCGCGCTCGCGCCCTGCACGTAGTGACTCGCCTGCACGCGCTTGACCGCGGCAATCTGATCGCGGATTTGCGCTGCCTTCTCGAATGCAAGATTGGCGCTGGCGCGCTCCATCGATGCGACCAGTTCGTCCATCATTGCACCGCCGCGGCCGTCGAGGAACATCTCGGCGTGACGCACGTCTTCGGCGTAGTCGGCAATCGACACGAGATCCACGCAGGGCGCCGTGCAGCGTCCGATCTGGTATTGCAGGCATGGTCGCGAACGATTCCTGAAGTAGCTGTCTTCGCAATTGCGGATGCGGAACAGCTTCTGGATCAAGTCGAGGCTTTTGCGCACCGCGCCCGCGCTTGGAAAGGGGCCGAAATACCGCCCACCGCCGGCGCGTGCTCCTCGATGAAACGCGAGTCGCGGGAAATCCCCCTTGGTCAGATGGATGTAGGGATAGCTCTTGTCGTCGCGCAGAAGGATGTTGTAGCGCGGCTTCAGCGACTTGATCAGCTGCGCTTCGAGCAGCAGTGCTTCCGCCTCGGTGCGCGTGACCGTCGTTTCGATCTGCGCGATCTGCGCGATCATCGCCGCGATGCGCGGCTCCAGCCGTGGCTTGAGGAAATAGCTGCCGACACGCTTCTTGAGGTTGCCAGCCTTGCCGACGTAAAGCAGATCGCCGCTGGCGCCGAGCATGCGGTACACGCCGGGCGCACCGGTCAGAGTGCTGACGAAGACCTTGCCATCAAACGGTAGTGGGGTGTCGCGGGATTCAGGCATGCGCAAATAGTACGGGAGCCTGAACCCGGTGAGCGCTCAGACCGCCTACCACTCAGCCACCGGCACGCGTTGTGCCTCGCCCGTTGGAACGTCAACGCAGACGATTTCGTGCCGGTTCGTGTTCGCAATCCAGAGCTTGTCGCCGAGCAACGACAGGCCTTGCGGCTCGCTCAGGCGGTAGGTCATCGGCAGCGGTTGCGTCTGCCCGGTTTCGCGATCGACGCGCTTGATCGAGTGATTGTAGGAATCCGCAACATGGATCACGCCACGCGCATCCACCGCAACCGCCAGCGGATTTTGAAGGCGTACATCGCTGTTCACACCGCTCACATCGCCAAATTCGTAAAGACCCTTGCCGACAATGGTTTCGACGCGGCCTTCGGCGCTTATCAGCCTCAACGCCGACGTTGCCGCATCGGCCACGACCAGATGACGTTTGCTCGCGGCAAGGCCGCTCGGCTGTGCAAACCAAGCGTCTGCACCCGCACCGTCGATCAGACCCAGCTCGCCGTTGCCGACAAACACCGAAACCGTCGCGGCAACGAGATCGAATCGCCAGACCTGGTTCTGGCCAGCGACCGCGACAAACAAGCCGTCCGCGATCACGGCAAGATCGAGCGGCGTGTTCAACATGACGCTACGCGCATCGGCAGCATCGGGGCGAGAACGTCCCGCACGCCCCATGCCCAGCACCGTCTCCACGATGTCCTTGCCGAGGTCGATGCGGCGTACCGAATGACTGCCCCGATCGGCGACATACAGGCCATCGCCCCAGCGAGCCATCCCTTGTGGATCGTCGAAACAGGCATGGTTTGCGCTGCCGTCGCTGTGGCCGCGATTGCCGCTGCCGAAGCTGCGGCGAATGCGGCCATCTTGCGTGCATTCGAGCACACGGTTGTGCCCGCTGTCGGCGACATAGAGAAATTTCTCGTCGAGCAGCACCTTGCCGGGAAAGGAAAGCGCACTGCGCGGCTCTGGACGCAGTGTCGGCGGGGTCGGTTCGTAAACCCGCAGGTCATGCAAGGCCGCCTCATCCAGAAGATGGCCGATATGCGCATCGATTTCATCGCGCCGCCCCTCGCCCGCAAACAGCGCGGCAAGGCGGCCGTCAGCGTCAATCAGCGCAACGCTCGGCCATGCGCCTACTCCGTAAGCCTGCCACATCAGGAACTGCGCATCATTGGCGATCGCATGGCGCAAACCATGTCGATTGACCGCACTCAATACACCTTCGCTCGCGCATTGGCGCGGATACTTCGGGCAATGCACGCCAATCACGGTCAGGCCATCGTGGTACTTGTCGCCGAGCCAGTGCATATCCCGCATCAGGTTCCAGCAATTGACGGCGTCGTAGCTCCAGAACCAGACCAAGGCCACGCGCCCGCGCAGGCGCGCGAGGCTCGGCGGATTTCTTGTATTGATCCATTCGAGATCTGCTGGAAATTCAGGCGCCGGCTTGCGCGTATCCATCGCCTCCCCTCCTCTTTTCTGTACGCAAACGCTCGACCAGCACGGCGACTCCCCTGCGGGCGATCACAACCACCCTGTGGAAGTCCGCCTCGGTGCCGTAATACGGATCCGGCACGGTTGCGTCGCCGAGCCCAGCCTCCGCGAGAAACAAACGAGGTGCAGCACTCGACCACGCCGATCGCCATCGCTCCAGCGCGCGCAGATTGACGTGATCCATCGCGAGCAGGTGGTCGAAGGAGGCGAAATCTTCGTCACGCACCTGGCGCGCGCGATGCGCCGCAAGCGGATAGTCGTGCGCCTCGGCAACGCGGATTGCGCGGCGATCAGCCGGCTCGCCGACGTGATAGCCCTCGGTGCCTGCGGACTCGACATGCGCTGCGACGCCGGCGCGCGCGAACTCGATACGCGCGACGGTTTCCACGATCGGCGAGCGGCAGATATTGCCCATGCAGATGAACAGGAAGCGCGTCATCGGGCGGTCTCGGCGAGAATGCGCTCGACACGCGCAAGATCTTCGGCCGTGTCGACGCCAGCTGGAAAAGGCTCCGGTGCGATGCGCACAGTGATCGGGAAACCGTGTTCGAGTGCGCGCAGTTGTTCCAGCGACTCGGCGAGTTCCAGCCGGGTCGGCGGCAGCGCTGAAAATTTGCGCAGGAACCCTGCGCGATACGCATAGATGCCGATGTGACGCAGGAAAGGCACGTCCGCGGGCAGCACCGAGCGATCTCGCATGAATGCATCGCGCGGCCAGGGTAATGGCGCGCGACTGAAATACAAGGCGCGGCCAAACTGGTCGCGCACGAGCTTCACGCAATTGGAATCGAACAACTCGGCGACCGACAACAGGGGCGTCGCCAAGGTCGCCATCGGAGCATCCCCTTCAGCCAGCGCCATCGCCACTGAACGAATGCCGCTGCTGGGAGCCAGTGGCTCGTCGCCCTGCAGGTTCACGACGATGGTGTCATCAGACCAGCCAAGCCTTGTCGCCACTTCAGCCAGGCGATCGCTGCCGGATGAATGGTCGGCACGCGTCATCTCTACGCGGACATCGCTGGTGGCCAGCGCGACTTCAATGCGTTCGTCGTCGGTCGCAACAATGACCTCGCTTGCTCCAGCGGCACGAGCGCGCATGACGACACGCACGATCATCGGCAACCCCGCCAGCTGCCGTAGCGGCTTGCCCGGCAAACGGGTAGAACCGTAGCGCGCTGGGATCGCAACGATAAAAGGCGCAGTCGCGTTCATCGGATCCGTCGTCGGCCGGGATTCGGGCAGGGTAGCGGACGCAGCGCCATCGCGACAATGGCAAGGCTCGCCAGGACGGCGCATGGACCGATTCGCCAGCTGCGTCAGCCTGGGACAGTCGCGCCAAATGGGTAGTGGCCGCAGCAATTCGAACACGATTGGCGCCCGAACAGGTGCAACGTCGATGCTAGAATGGCGGCCGCTTGCCTATTGTCCTCGCCGCCCCTTCGTGAGCGTCCCCCTTCCCGCACAGGCCGTTGCACCTGCGGCGCTGCCGGCGCGAGCGATCGTGCTGATGATCGCCAGCGGCTGTTGCTTCGGCGTCATGGCTATTCTGATCCGCTACGCATCGCACTCACTGCATGCGTTCGAGATTGCGTTTTTTCGCAGCCTTTTCGGTGCGATTGCAACCCTTCCCTTGCTGATGCGCCACGGTACCGGCAGCCTGCGCACGAATCGCTTCGCGTTTTACGTCCTGCGTTGCGCCATTGGCACGGTCGGCATGCTCGCGGGTTTCTGGGCAATCGCCCACTTACCCCTCGCGCAGGCGATTGCGTTGTCGTATTCGTCGCCGTTGTTCGTCACGATTGGCGCGGTCATCTTCCTTGGTGAAATCGTGCGTGCGCGGCGCTGGAGCGCGGTCCTTGCCGGCTTCATCGGCGTTCTGGTAATCGTGCGTCCCGGCAGCGACGGATTTACCGCAGCGAGCCTGGTAGCACTGCTTGCTGCTGCATCGACCGGCACGGTCACGATCAGCATCAAGTTTCTCTCGCGCAGCGATCCGCCCGACACGATCGTTTTGTTGACGACCTGGCTGTGGGT
>JBDSNK010000180.1:0-9139 GCA_039915385.1 Dokdonella sp. | reverse complement strand
CGGTAGCCGATGCGCCGCCACCAAAGCCCGACCCTGCCGCGGCGCCAGCGCCACGTTGCAAAAGGATCAGGACGATCATGGCGATCGCGACCAGCACATAAAAAATGTTTGCAATAATCGACAGCATCGTGTTTCCGACTCTTTACGTTTGCGCGGCTGCGCAGATGGCGAGGAAATCCGCCGCCATCAGCGATGCGCCGCCAATCAGTCCGCCATCGACATCGGCCTGCCCGAACAGCTCGGCCGCGTTCGCGGGTTTGACACTGCCGCCATACAGGAGCCGCAGCGAGCTGGTGATTGTAGCATCGAGCCCGGCCATTTTGTCACGGATGAATGCGTGGACCGCCTGCGCCTGGGCCGGCGATGCGGTCTTGCCGGTGCCGATCGCCCACACCGGCTCGTAGGCGACTACAGCATGCGCGAACGCGTCGATGCCCGCCAAGGCCACCACCGCATCGAGCTGGCGCCCGATCACAGCCTCCGTCGCATCGGCCTCGCGCTCGCCCAAGGTCTCGCCAATGCAGAGGATCGGGACGAGTCCCGCCGCCTGCGCAGCAACGAACTTCGCGGCGACGAGTTCGTTCGACTCGGCGTGGTACTGGCGGCGTTCGGAATGCCCGACCAGCACATAAGTGCAGCCAATGTCCTTCAGCATCGAACCGGCAATGTCACCCGTGTAAGCGCCCTGTGCGTGCGCGCTGAGGTCCTGCGCTCCGAACGCAGCCCCGCCTTGTCCGTACAGCCGCACCAGGCTGTCGAGATACGCAACGGGCGGCAGGATTGCGACGTCCGCTTTTGCGGGAAGGTTGGCCACCACGGCCCTCACCAGATCGTTCGCCATGGCGTTCGACCCGTGCATCTTCCAGTTTCCGGCAACCAGCGGGCGACGCATCGGACATCCAGGTGCAAGCGGGGGCGCAAGAATAGCGGTCGACCGAAAGGGCGACAACCGCTGGCGCATTTTGCGCCTTACGCCCACGTCGCGTTGCCACTACGCTCGCCGCAGCTGCCCGACAGGAATAAAATGATGACTCCAACACCTTTCGCGCTGGTTACCGGCGCATCCGCCGGCATCGGCGCCGCCTTTGCACGCGAGCTTGCTGCGCGCGGCCACGCCCTGGCGCTGACCGCACGACGCGCTAACCGTCTCGACGAGCTCGCCCAGGAACTGCGCGCGAAATACCACGTCGACGTGCAATGCATTCCCTGCGATCTTGCCGATCCCAATGGCCCGCAATTTCTCGAGGGCGAGATCGCACGTCGCGGTCTGGTCATCGACACCCTGATCAACAACGCCGGCTACGGCGTGACTGGCACCTTCCTTACGCAACCCTGGCAGGTCCACGCGGACTTCATCCAGGTGCTGATGACCGCGCCAGCCGAACTCTGCTATCGCCTGCTGCCTGGCATGCGCACGCGCGGGCGCGGGCGCATCATCAATGTCGCTTCGCTCGCCGGCATGCTCCCGGCACCTGCAGGACACACGCTGTATGCGGCCTCGAAGGCCTATCTGATCAAGTTCTCGCAGGCACTCGCGCTGGAGAATCGCGCCTATGGCGTCAATGTCTGTGCGCTCTGCCCCGGCTTCACCCTCTCGGAATTCCACGATGTCACCGGCACGCGCGAACAGATGAAAGGCATGCCGGGCTGGCTGTGGATGGCCGCCGAGCCGGTCGTGCGCGATGCGCTCGATGCGGTCGAATGCGGTCGGGTCGTCCGCGTCAGCGGCCGCGTCAACCGCACGATCAAGCGTTTTTTTGAACTGCTGCCGGACCGCCTTGCACTGCGCCTGATCGATCAGCGCGGCAAGGATTTCCGCAACACCGACGACGGGCAGGCTGCGCAGCCAGCCAAGGGCGAATGAGCCGAGGGCGCGGATTTTTTTAGCGCGGATGCACCGCCAGGCGTCCCGCAACAACATCGCCGGAGACGTTGGCAAATCGACCATCGCGGTAGCGCAGAAACGTCATCGACGCGAGAGCGTTCGCGCCCGCTGTTTCCGGCAGCTCGAGATAGCCGATGGTCAGATCTCCGATGCGGCGCCACGGAAGGACACCGCTGGAATCCTCGCTCGGGCGATATGGCGCGACACCCGCAAGGTCGACGGGGCCGCCAATCATATGGAAGTAAGTCACGTAGTTGGAGTGGAAGTAGCACTGGCGAACGCGGGCGAGATCTGGGCTCAGGGCCTTTACGATCGAATCCATCGACACGTAGACACTCCATTCCGGCGCCGGATCGATGTCGAGGAAAACGACATGGCAATGCGATGCGGGGAGGTCAAGTGTGTTGACGGCCGAGACCGCCGCGCGCGCCACTTCCGAGATCTCCAACGAACGTTTCGCGAACGCGTGCGCGTTCCGGTGCGACGCCGATGCGAAAGCGATCGCGCACAAGGCAAACCCGGCGACGACGACGATGCGCATCTTTTTCGCGGCGACATGCCATGCCGCAGTCGTGAATGCAGCAAGCGCAATGGCAACGCCGACGAGCCCCAGGTAGTACAGGCGCGACTGCATTGCCGATTCGATGAACGATACGTCCGCATTGAGAGGCGCTGCATTCAATGCAGCGACCGGCGCCTGCAGCAGGGCCGGCAACAGGAGCAGGCTGAAGCCGCAGATCGCGAGGTCCGCTTGAGTCTTCAGGACTGTACGCGCCTGCCGGGATGCGCAGGCAGCGACGATACTGGCTGCCAGAAAAACGATGCCCAAAACGAGCGCACTCCGCTGCGGCGCGCGCAGACGTATCCAGAAAGACCAATAGCCCGGTGCCTGCCGCAGCCAGTCGAGCAGCCCTTTTGCAATCAGCTGGTGCGCCGGTGTCGCGCCGGCAATTCCACTCGACGGCGTACCGAGCACGCACCAACGCCAGGATAGATAGATCGCGGCAAAGAGACATGTCAGCGCCAGTGCGCGGATTGCCCGCGGACGGCATGCCGGTTCGACCCACGCCCAATGCAACCAGAGCAGCGACATCGCGACGACGACCGCGAGCCCGATCTCTTTCGACAGCATTGCCGCGAGCGCAGCGAGCAACGCGCACGCCAACGCACGCCAGCGCATGCGCTCTCGATAGTCGAATGCAGCCAGCATCGCGAGCAGGACGAACAAGGTCGATAGAAGATCGAAACGTGCCGACCACCACAACGCCGTGCCGATCACCGCGGGGTGCAGCGCAAACAGAAGGCTCGACAAAAACGCGATCGGCCGCGGAGTGGCCGCGCGCAGAAGCAGGAACAACAGCGCCACGCTCACCACGGCATGCAGGGCGAGATCCGCGATCGCATTGGCTTGGTACCCTGCACCAAGCAATGTCGCGCACAGCCACATTGATGCAAAGCCCAACGGCCGAAACACCGAACCGGGTACCGGGAAATGATCGTGCGTGAACAGAGGCCAAGGCGAACCGATCAAACGCGCAAACGCGAGCTGCATGAAATCGTCGCGTCCCCAGAACCCGTGCACGCCGGGCCAGTAGACGAACGCGACGATCGCAACCAACACAAGCGCGCACAAACCGTTGCGCGCGGCACCCAAGGTCGGGGCCGGTTTCATCGCTGGAAAGGGCAGGAAATGGGAAGCTCTGCCCGACTCAGATCAACTGGATCTCGCGCAGGCGTTCCAGCAGATAGTCGTGCGAGCTGATGGCCTGCGGGTAACGACTGGGATTCGTCGCACTCGTGCACGAAGGCAGCACATCGATCATGAAATCCGGATTCGGGTGCAGGAAGTACGGCACCGAGTAACGCGGCTTGCGCGCGTTGTCGCCCGGAGGATTGACGACGCGGTGCGTGGTCGACGGGTACACGTGATTGGTCAGGCGCTGCAGCATGTCGCCGATGTTGACGACGATCGTGTCCGCGTCCGCGGTAAACGGCACCCACTCCCCGGAATGTGCACGTACTTCGAGGCCTTGCGCACTTGCACCGACGAGTAGCGTGATCAGGTTGATGTCCTCATGCGCGCCAGCGCGCACGTTCGGCACGTCAGGCGCCGTGATGGGCGGATAGTGGATCGGACGCAGGATGGAATTGCCGAAATTCGTCTTGTCGTCGAAGTACGTTTCAGGCAATTCGATATGCAATGCCAGTGCGCGCAACACTCGCGAGCCCAACGCATCGAGCGCTTCGAAAAGTCCGTAACCGAATTCGTGAAAAGTCGGCACTTCGCCCGGCCACAGGTTCGGCGCCATTACTTCGGCGTATTTGGACGTACGCGGAATCTCGCGACCGATGTGCCAGAACTCCTTGAGATCCGGATATTTCGAATCCTTCGCGGTCTCGACGCCGAACGGCGTGTAACCGCGAGCACCCCCGCTGCCTTTGACGTGGTATTGCATCTTGACATCGGCAGGCAGCGCAAAGAACTGGCGGAATGCCTCGTAGGCGCCGTCGATCAGCGGCTGCGCGATGCCATGGCCGCGGATGCCGGCGAAACCCCATTCGCGATAGGCGGCGCCCAGTTCTGCGACGAAGGCGGCGCGATCGCTTTCATAACAACGGATATCGAGAGTCGGAATGCGAGCACTCATGGGCGTCAGGTGTCGTTTTGGGATGCGGCCGATTTTACGGCGTCCGCGAGCTCGCCGGCGAGTCGTGCAACGAGGGCATCGTCGCCCGCTTCGACCGTCACGCGCACCAGGGGTTCTGTGCCAGACGGACGCAAGACGACGCGACCCTGCCCTTCCAGTTCCATACGCACGCGCTCCAACACGCGCTGCACGTTCGCATCGGCGACCAACGCCGCGCCACCGGGAACGCGGATGTTCACCGTCGTCTGTGCAACCTTGCGCATCCCGGCCACCGCGTCGCCCAGACTCAAGCCCTTGCGCACGAGCACGTCAAGCACCTGCAAGGCGCTAACGATCGCGTCGCCACTAGTGGTGCGATCGAGCGTGAGGATATGTCCGGACGCCTCGCCGCCGAGTACGCCATCGTTTTGTTTCAGCAGCTGCAGGACATAGCGATCGCCGACATTGGCGCGCAGGAAAGGCACGCCGAGATCGCGCATGGCGCGCTCGAGTCCATAATTGCTCATCAGGGTGCCGACCAGTGGACCACGCAACCGACCGCTCGCATGCCAGTCGGTCGCGAGCACGTACAGCAGCTGGTCGCCATCGACGATGGCACCGCTGCTGTCGATCATCTGCACGCGATCGCCATCCCCATCGAAGGCGATGCCCAAGTCAGCGCCCGCAGTGACGACGGCACGTGCCAGCGCGTTCGGGTTGGTCGAGCCGACATCGCGATTGATATTGAGACCGTCGGGCTGGTTGCCGATGGCGCTGACGCGCGCGCCGAGCTCTCCGAATACGGTCGGCGCAATCTGGTAGGTCGCACCATGGGCGCAGTCGAGCACGATGTTGAGCCCGCGCAGGTTCAGCGACGAGGGCACCGTCGATTTGCAGAATTCCGCGTAACGCACGACCGCATCGCGCACACGCACGACCTTGCCGATCGCTTCCGACGCGACAGTGGTGAACGGCGCTTCCAGTTCGGCTTCGATCGCGGCCTCGACCGCGTCGTCAAGCTTTTCGCCTTCGGCCGAGAAGAACTTGATGCCGTTGTCGTGATGCGGATTGTGCGAGGCACTGATCACGATACCGGCACTCGCGCGCAGCGAGCGTGTGAGGTAGGCCACGGCGGGTGTCGGGGTCGGCCCGAGCAGGCTTACGCCGGCACCCGCCGAAACCAGGCCGGCTTCGAGCGCCGACTCGAACATGTAACCGGAGACACGCGTGTCCTTGCCGATCACCACGTTCACCGGACCGCCGCGCGCAGCCAGCACGCTGCCGACCGCGCGGCCGAGCTTGAGCATGAATTCCGCGGTGATCGGCCACTCTCCGACGCGACCGCGAATGCCATCGGTGCCAAAGTACTTGCGTGCGCTCATTTCGATTCGATCCGCAATCCGGAAGTCCGCGACCGGGGCCGCGCCCCGCATCAGATATTGTCGCCGATTCCTGACATCCGCTCCCGCGTTGCGACCCACAGGGATGTGGGAAGTGTTTGCTGGCGTCTGGAACGCCAGCGGACCGACCCACAGGGATGTGGGAAGTGTTTGCTGGCGTCTGGAACGCCAGCAGACCCGGCATACCGGCCATCCATGGCCATTGCCGGCAACTGCTCCTGCGTTGCCGGCATACCGGCCATCCATGGCCATTGCCGGCAACCGCTCCTGCGTTGGCGGCATACCGGCCATCCATGGCCATAAAATGCAAACGCCCCGTCGTGCGGGGCGTTTGCTATGGTCACCTGAAGCGACGCACTAATCGCCCATCTGTTTCTGGCGATGTTCCCAGCGTTCCTGGGCGTCAAGGCTCAGGGTTGCGATCGGACGCGCTTCGAGGCGATCGATACCGATTTCCTCGTCGGTCTCTTCGCAGAAGCCATAACGGCCTTCCTCGATTCGCTTGAGCGCCTTGTCGATCTTTGCAATGAGCTTGCGATAACGGTCGCGTGTGCGCAGTTCCAGCGAGTTCTCGGTTTCGCGGGTCGCGCGCTCCGCCTCGTCGCCGACATCGCGCACTTCATCGCGCAGGCTTTCGATGGTCTGGCGGCTTTCCTCAACCAGCTCCTCGCGCCATTTCGACAGCTTATTGCGGAAAAACTGCAGGTGACGCGGACTCATGTACTCGTCTTTCGGATCCGGCTTGTAGTTGTTCGGCAAATCGATATGCACGGTTGCCGGCAGTACGTAGCGACCGTCCTGCATGGTTACGCCAGTGTCCGACGGCGGCGGCGTACGTGGCTTGTTGCTCTTTGATGCTGTTGCGGTCTCTGGCTTGCTTATAGTCACGAATTTCCCGACTTGTTCAGCTGCATTGCTGGTGGATGGTTTTGCCTTCGCCGCGCTCACTGCCGCAGGTTTGGCCTGGGCGACAGGTTTGGTGGGCACCGCCTTCGCAGGCGACGCCTGTTTGACCGCCACGGGCTTTGCTGGCGGTGACTTTGCTGGCGGTGACTTTGCTGGTGCTGCCTTCGCCGGTGCCGGCTTGACCACCTTGCTGGCGGGCTTGGCGGGCACTGCCTTTTTCGATGGCGGATGCCTCGCTGCCTTGCTGACAGCGGTTTTCGAGCCTGGTTTCGACGCGCCGGCCTTGGCCGCTGAGGACTTACCCGCCACCGGCTTCACAGGCTTCTTTGCCGCCGGCTTGGCTTTGGCCGCAGGTTTGGCCGAGGTCTTACGCGCCGCGCCTGCCACAGCCTTGGCACGCACGGGCGCTTTCGTCGCCTTTGCGTGGTTGCCTGAATTCTTTTTGCTGTTCGCCATTCCTAAGCCTATTCTTGTGACGCGGCGGTCGCGTGTTATAGCCTAAGTCCCACCCCCCGGCAACCGCCGAAAACCGGTGTTCGGGCGCGCACATACGTCCCCGATCGCAACTCATCATGTCGCAACCGATGATTTTCCTGCTCCGATGTTACAAACGGTGGCTAAGCCCGCTGCTGGGCGCGCGTTGCCGCTTTCATCCCAGCTGCTCGGACTACACGCGCGTTGCAGTAGCCCGCTTTGGCGGTCTGCGTGGTAGTTGGCTCGGCTTGTGCCGCATTTTTCGTTGCCAACCGCTGTGCGCCGGCGGCATCGACCCGGTACCGCTCCAATTCCGCCTTTGGCCTGCCCGACCATCCGAACCCGACAAAGACCCGCACCCATGACCGACTGGCTGATCACCAACGCCGAACTCGTCAACGAAGGCCGCCGCTTCCACGCCGACGTTCGTGTGCGCAACGGGCGCATCGAGCGCATCGAACCGCAACTGACCGCCCAGGCGGACGAGCGTGTATTCGACGCGAAGGGGCGCTGGCTGCTACCTGGCATGATCGACGATCAGGTGCACTTCCGCGACCCGGGACTCACTCACAAGGCCGACATCCAGAGCGAATCGCGCGCGTGTGCCGCTGGCGGCATCACCAGCTTCATGGAGATGCCCAACACGAAGCCACCGGCGACCGATCGCGCCTCACTGGAGGCGAAGTACACGCGCGCCGCCGACGTTTCGCGTGTCAACTATGCTTTCTATTTTGGCGCAACGAACGACAATATCGACGAGATCCGCCGCCTTGAGCCGAAGGCGGCGCCCGGCATCAAGGTATTCATGGGCGCCTCGACCGGCAACATGCTGGTCGACAATCCGGACACGCTCGACGCGATCTTTCGCGACACGCCGGTGCCGCTGATCACGCATTGCGAAGACACGCCAATGATCCTCGCCAACGAGGAGCAGGCGCGCGCGCGCTGGGGCGACGACATCCCGATGGAACAGCATCCGCTGATCCGCTCGCGCGAGGCGTGCATGAAATCGACCCTGCTGGCGACGTCGCTGGCGCGCAAGCACGGCACGCGCCTGCACGTGTTGCATATCTCGACCGCAGAAGAATGTGCGCTGTTCGAGCCGGGCCCGGTTGCCGGCAAGCGCATCACGGCGGAAACCTGCGTGCACTTCCTGCATTTCTGCGATGAAGACTACGCGCGCCTCGGCGCCCTGATCAAATGCAACCCGGCGATCAAGGCCGCATCGGATCGCGCGGCTATCACGCGCGCACTCGCGGAAGGCCGCATCGACGTACTCGCGACCGACCACGCGCCGCACCTGGTCACGGAAAAGTCGGCGAAATATCCTCGCTCGCCGTCAGGGCTGCCGCTGGTTCAGTACGCCCTGCAATGCGCGCTGGAACGCGTATTCGATGGTGCGCTCACGCTCGAACGTGTGGTCGAGGCAACCACGCATGCTCCGGCGACCTTGTTCGACGTGAAGGAGCGTGGCTATCTGCGCGAAGGCTTCCACGCCGATCTCGTGCTCGTCGACCCGCACAAACCGCATACCGCAACCGCAGCGGAAGTGCTGTCGAAGTGTGCGTGGACGCCGTTTGAAGGTTTCAGCTTCCGATCCAGTATTGCCGCGACCTTCGTCAACGGACGACTGGCCTGGTATGAAGGAAAGCTCGGCGATGCGGTGCGCGGCATGCGCCTGGAGTTTGCGCGCTGATGGCGACCCATGCCGCGCTCGGTGGGAGCGGCTTCAGCCGCGATGGCTTGGTTGCAGTCCTCGAAAAAGCATCGCGGCTGAAGCCGCTCCTACAGGAAAAACATTGCCTTCCGCGATGTGTCGGCATCGTGCTCGCGCTGTTGTGCGCTGC
>JBDSNK010000139.1:0-6996 GCA_039915385.1 Dokdonella sp. | reverse complement strand
CCGGATTGAGCAGGTGCATTGACGTCACGTCGAGCGCGACGGTCGGCGCATCGCTGGCGGCGGCGGCTTCCAATCCAGGCATCGACAGAGCCATCAGCATGATAGCCGCGCCGCAAGGGCATCCGATGGACACGCGTCGGCCGACCGAGCGATGCGTTTTGCGTTGGCGATTCATCGATTCTCCCGGATCGCCGTCCCCACGGCACTGGCGCATGCTCGCACGAAGCCGCACGTTGCGCATTCGCATCTGCCAGCACGACGATCGCGGCAAGTCCGTGCGGGCGACTTTGCATCCGCGCCGGCGGGCACGTGCTTGCGCTCGACAGATGCAGCGGCGTCATGAGACTTCGCAACAAGGTTGCGCTGTCCGCTTGCCGAGATTGACGCCTCCACACTGGTCTTGCCAATGCGTTCAATCGCGCAGGCGATCAAAGGAGCAAACGTGCCCGAAAAGGCCACGAAAATGGCTGCGGCAGGTCCGACGCGACGTGCGCGATGGGCGAGAGTGATTGCGCTTGATTTCCAGCCTTGATCAGATGACGTTGGCCGCGCGCCAAAACGGAGGAGCGACATGAAGTTGTGGACGATTGCCCTGGGTCTTTTTGCCGTTTGCGCAAGCGCGCATGCGCAGCCCCTTGTCTGGCAGCCCACCACCGGGCACACGCAATTACCGCTATGGCCCGGAACGCCACCCGATTCAAAGCCACTGCCGGGGCCGGAATACGCCGAGACAGACGACAAATCGCTGATCGCCGGCAAACCCGTGCTTGCCGTGAGTAACGTGTCGCTGCCCACGATGACGGTGTATCCGCCCACTGGAAAGAACAAGGGTGCAGCGGTCGTCGTGTTTCCGGGCGGTGGCTTCCAGATACTGGCTATGGATCTCGAAGGCACCGAGGTCTGCGACTGGCTGACATCGAGCGGTATCACGTGCATATTGCTGAAGTATCGCGTGCCGAGTATTCCCTATGACTGGCGATGCAATTGTCGGGCGCACAATTTCGCGATCTCGGTGCCGGCGTTGGAGGACGCGCAGAGATCGTTGAGGCTGGTGCGCTCGCATGCTGCGGAATGGAACATCGATCCACACAAGGTGGGAGTGCTTGGGTTTTCAGCGGGTGGGTATCTGGTGGCGGAAGTCAGTACGCTCTTCAGACGCCGCTTGCATGCGACGGTGGATTCGGCCGACAAGGAAAGCAGCCGCCCTGATTTTGCGCTCGCGATCTATCCGGGACATCTCACCGCCGACGATCACGCGCTTAATCGAAATGTTCACGTTTCCCATGAGACGCCACCGACGTTCCTGCTGCAGGCAGAAGACGACTCCGTGGACGGTGTGAATCAATCGCTGGTCTACTACGCCGCGCTGAAGAACGCGGATGTGCCTGTGGAGATGCATCTGTACGCACACGGTGGCCATGCGTTCGGGCTGAGGCCAACGGCGAATCCGATCTCTCGCTGGCCAGCCTTGGCCGAAGCATGGATGAGCACCATCGGAATGACTCCCGTTGCGGTCCCATAGGCAGAGTCGCTGGCGCGTCCGCCTGCAAAAATGTGAAGCTGCGACCTCATTGCCCGAGGAATGGGCATACCACGGACAAATCCATGATCAACAATGATGTACTGCGCAGCATCCGCTACATGCTCGATCTCAGCGACGGCAAGATCGTCGAAATCGCCAAGCTCGCCGATGCGGATCTTGCGCTTGAAAAGGAACAGATCCAGTCCTTCCTCAGAAAGGACGAGGATGAAGGATATGCGGAATGCAGCGACAGCGTGCTCGCACGTTTTCTCGACGGCTTGATTTTTCACCTGCGCGGCAGGGACGAAAATGTTCCGCCGCGGCCGCTGGAACGGCGCATTACCAACAATCTGGTGTTGAAGAAGTTGCGTGTCGCCTTCGAGCTCAAGGACGAAGACATGCACCAGGTGTTCGAGAGCGCTGATTTTCCGGTCACCAAACCGGAGCTGTCGGCTGTGTTTCGCGTTCCCGGCCACAAGCATTTTCGCGCCTGTGGCGACCAGATGCTGCGCAATTTCCTCAAGGGACTGACGCGGCGCGTGCGCCCGACCTGAGCAGCGAGGCAGGTTTGTCGGTATCGCGCCTGCGAGTCTGCCTTGCTGCAGGAAAGGGTGGGGCTGCGGCCGACGACAGGAGGTGTGCGACCAAGCCTCGCCGGCGGCAAGTTGAAGATGACCGATGCACCGTTCACCGATGCGAAGGAAGCGATGGGCGGCGAAGCGATGGCGCCTGCGGGTTCGACGGAGGAAGCGCTCCAATGCACGCGTCGCTCCGTTGAAGTGCTTGG
This sequence comes from Dokdonella sp., assembly GCA_039915385.1. Lineage (GTDB taxonomy): Bacteria > Pseudomonadota > Gammaproteobacteria > Xanthomonadales > Rhodanobacteraceae > Dokdonella_A. The sequence goes on along the minus strand of JBDSNK010000139.1, from coordinate 4,687 downwards.
TGACAAGTGGGCCGCTCAACGTCCGTTGCGCCAGGTGGCAGAGGATTGCGCGGCGAGGCCTTGGGAATCCATGGCCCACGCTGCCGATGACGAGACGGGATTCCACGAGGCGAGGGGCATCAAACCGTCAGCGCGCGTTGCCTACGACGAGTGCGCGCAGACGGCCGATCGCTGTGTCCCACTGGTCCGAAATCAGATCGAGGCAACGACGGGTTTCGGCAAGACGCCGCGGCTGCAGAGCCCAGATGCGCTCGCGGCCTTCGCGGTCGCTGCGCACCAGGCCGGCGTCCTCGAGCGCGCGCAAATGCTTGCTGATCGCCTGTCGCGTTACCTCGGTTTCCTGCGTCAGTCGCACGATCGACTGCGGGCCTTCACGACTCAGTCGTGCAACGATCTGCAAGCGCGTCGTATCCCCGAGGGCGGCAAAGACGGGTGCCGCGTCCGCGAGTTGTGCCGCGACGCGGCTCATGTCGGCAGCGTCGATGCGAGGTACTTTGAGATCAGTGTCGTCTGCATCTGCCAGCCGCCATCGTTCGCCGCGAATGCGCTTGCGCGGCGCACGAGCGGAATGTGGTCGAAGCCGGATTCGGTAATGGTCAGCCGAGTGCCGCCGGAGACGGCTTCCAGCTCGAACACGATCAGCGTCATCGGTTCGTCCGCGTAGTCGACGCCAGGCTCGATCGCAAACGGATGCCAGCGGAACGAAATGCGCTGCATCGGTTCGATGCGCTCGACGACGAAGTCGAATGGCTTGCCCTCATGCGGCTTCTGCATCGCGGCGACTTCGGCGTCGACCGTCGTTGGAACGATCTTTCCGGTAAGGCGGGCGCCCTCGACGAAGGGGGCGTCGAATGCGACGCCAAACCAGGCGCCGAACTGCGTGGAGTCGCTGATGGCCTGCCACACGCGTTCGTGTGGCGCGTTGAGCAGAACTTTCTTCTCGATGCGATCGGTGTTCATTGGCAACCTCCTGGTTGCGCTTCATGATGCACGCGATCTGCGCATCATGCAACCCATTGGTTGCTATTTTTTCAGCCAGGAATATCGCCGCGTCGCAGACTTTTTGCTTCTCCCTGCGGTCGTCGGAGGGAGAAGGAAACAGCAGGAGTCAATTTCCGCCGCCGCGGCAGTATCGGCTTGCAGCTCTCAGCGAGCGGACACAGCAACCATGCAGCGCTGGTAGCGTTGATCGACTCGACTGGCGTACCACGCTGTCGTGAGCTTGCGCGTGATCTTCGGGCTCTTCAGGTCGATGCGCGGCACCATGGCGCGCGGGAGGGCATGTCTTTCGATTTTCTCCGCAAGCGCGAACACGTCCTTGTACAGCGCCGTTTGTTCAAATTCGATGCTTTCGCCTTGTTCCAGCGCGCGACGAACCCTGGAATCGCTGATATCCAGGCGTCGCGCAAGTGAACGCAACGCAATTTCCGTCGAGCCGACATCGCTGCTGTCGTGGCGAATCAGGTCGCCGTCAAGCGCGAGCGGAATACCCGAGGCAAGGCTGACGGCATTCTGAAAGGCCGCGTTGCGACTGGCGTAGTGGCCAGCGTTGAAGTCTGCAAAGCGATACAGCGGCTGCGTGTAGTCGGTCGGGTAGCCGAGCAGGTGCGCGATGCCGAAGTACATCCCACCGCGTCGCGTGAACACCTCATGCCGAATGGAGTCGGCGACAGGGTAGAGGTAAGGATGTACCTGCGCATGGCGCTCCGCGAAAGCGACGCTGACCTGCATCGGCCCGGCAGTGCGCACCGGATTGGAATCCGCAAACAGGCGTTTGCCGAGTGGTACTTCGCTGATGAGGTCCTCGTAGATCCGGCTCAGGTCCTGCTCGGTGCGCACTGCATCGATGCGGTCGCCATAGCGCTGGCCGTTCGACGACGACAGTCGCATGGCGCCAGCGACGAGGAGCCTCGGCACATGGTGTTGCTCGGCGCGCCGATCGATCTCGGCGCGCGCAATCTTGCCCAGGCCCGGCACGACAGGATTGGCGGTAAAGGTCGATTCCTGCTCAGTCACGGCGAGTGTTGCGCACAGGTTCTGCGCCGTGGGATCGATGTCCAGTGCCGCGAACGCCGCGTAGATGTCGGTGGCCCAGCCTTGGCGGTCGGGAATTCTTGCCGGCAGCAAGCGCACGATTTGCGCACGCACTTCGGCGGGTCGGCGCGTGGGTTGCGCGTGTTGCGGTGTGGCGCAGCCGCCGAGCAGTGCCAGTGCTGCGACCACGACGACAGCGCCGGAGCGGCATCGCCGCGTTGCTGTCGGGCCAGGTGCATTCAGTGAGGTGAAAGTCATACCGTCTCTTCAAGGGCAGGGTCAGCGTGAATTCGGCGTTCGCCGATACGGCGCAGGGTACCGGTTCCAGTCACACGCGACGATTCCACGGGAGGCTCGCGCAACGTCATTCGCGCAACCGTTGTCACATGCAATCATGCAAGACTCCAACGCATGGATGCCCCAGCGCGTTGAGCGAGCCCCTGCATGCCTGCAACCACGAGCTCCGCGCAAACCTCCATCGGCTGGCTGCAGGTTTTCTGCGGCGGCCTGCTCATCGCGCTCGGCGACATGAGCTTTGCAATCACCGTCTGGTTCGGTTGGAACGAGGCCGGCTTCGTGCGTGTGTTTCAGTCGATTGCGGTCGGCGTGCTCGGCAAGGCCAGCTACGACGGCGGCGTGCAGACGGCCATCCTCGGCGCCGCACTGCATCTGATCATGGCAACGACATTCGTCGTCATCTACGCCCTCGTCGCGTGCCGAGTGCCGGCGATCCTGCGCAGGCCTTTGATGCTCGGGCCGGCCTATGGTGTGGTTATCTATCTGGTGATGAATTTCGTCGTCATGCCTTTGTCGCGCGTGGCTGCCTCGCCGACGTTCAAGCATCCGGACTGGATCGCCTACAGCGTCCTTGCGCATATGGTGTTCGGCTTGATCGCGGTAATATTTGCCCGCAGGGCGTTGCGATACGACGCCTGAAGAAGGCGCTAGAGGAAGCGGAAAACGAAAGGCCGATCCGATCGGCCCTCGCACTACTCGACGATCTACTTTAGGCTTTCGGGATGACTCCCGATCGTTCCCCCGTGCACCATTCCATGGCCAGGGCCGTCCTGCTGCTGCAGCTGAAGCTGCTGCTGGGTGCCTTGCGCGACTTCCTGTTGAGTCCGCTGTCGCTTGGCGCCGCCTTGCTCGACGTGGCCATGTCGAAGCATCAGACCCCGCGGTATTTCCGTGGTGTGCTGCAGCTGGGCGAACGCAGCGACGAGTGGATTGACCTGTGGTCGGGTGCGCGCGACGAGTCCGAGGCACAACGCGAAAACGTTGACGCGCTCATGTTGCGGGTCGAGGAAGTGCTGCGCGATCCGCAGTCAGGCGCGCGCCGCACGCGCGTGCTCAAGCGCTGGGCGCAGCGTCAGGTTTCGCGTGCGAGGTTGCGGATCACGGCTGAAACACCAGGAAATCGCCCGTCCGATGGCAGGCCGGCAGCGAAGTAGCGCGGTGCGGCGATTCCTACGGCAGCCGCACAATGCGACTGGGCGGCCAGCTCGACCACGTACAGGTAGGCTGGACGTATGCGGCCACCGGTGCGTTCATCGCGAACGCACGCCGGTGCTCCATCTTGCAGCGGAAGTAGCGCCTGCTGCTTCTGGTCGTCACGCGCAGGACCAGACTGCGAATCGGAGAGCGACGCAGGCTGACCCGCGCCCGACGCGTTTGAATCACTGCTGTGCCAGCCATTCCATCACGCCACCGTGCTTCGCACATGCCGCTTCACGACGCGGGTTGTAACTGAAGGACAAGTCCTTGCACTGTGCGCTGGCTTCGAGGCCGTTACCCGATTTTTCCTTCGGGGCAGCGTCCTTGGTGACGCATTTTCCGCCGGCATCGAGGTGCCCGATCGTGGCGCCGGAAGCGCCCTGTGGTCCCGCGACGCGGGTCGTGCAGGTAGAGCCTTCGGCGGCCATGGCAACGGAAGAGGCTGCTGCGAGACCCAGGATCGTCGCAAAGGCGGCGAGACGCAAAACATTCAGGTTGTTCATGCCATCACCCCATCGTGGATAGACGAGTTGTATCTGCATATCGCGTGCCATCGCGTGCCATTGGTTGGATGGTCACTGCAATTGACGACGCCAAAAGGCCGGAAACCTCGTCAGAACGCCTTTTGCGGCTGCTCCAGCGCCCACGCTCGTCGGCGCGATCGCTTGGCCCTATAAGGGCCTGAGGTGATCAAAATGCTGCAATGCACGTCAAGCTTTGCCATCTGATCGTCACAGCTGCACCTTGCGGAATCCGTGCAGATGACTCATTGAGCGCGCGGGAATCGATCAAGGTGCGTTTTCGCCGCGGCAGCGAGCGTGACGCCAGGCAGCGCTTCTTCCTGTTTTGCGCGGCGTTGGAGACTTTCGGACACGCCTTGTCGACGCTGGAAAAGTGCCGGATTCCTAGCTGCCCAGTCGCTGCGCTGGCGCGACCAACGGCGTGACATTGCCAACGGGCCTTGGCTCCGCGGCCCGCTTTTCCAGCCATTGCAGCAGTGCGGTCCAGTCCTCGCGATGTGCACGCGCCTGGCTGCTGTCATCGTCGAACACGCTTTGGCCGCGGTCCGCGAGGCCGACATAGGTTTGCGAATCGCGCACGCGGATCATTGCCGCCTGCGTGAGGCGCTCGAGCGAGGCATCGAGCTGTTTGGCGGAAT
>JBDSNK010000125.1:0-4042 GCA_039915385.1 Dokdonella sp. | reverse complement strand
GAATGTATCTGCCGATCATCGTCATCATCGTCGCGGTGATCATGCTGTCCAAGCTCGTGCGCATCGTGCCGCAGGGGTTTGAATGGACCGTCGAACGTTGGGGCAAGTACACGCACACGCTGGAGCCGGGTTTCCACCTGCTGATCCCTGTGATGCAGAACGTCGGCCGCAAGATCAACATGATGGAGCAGGTGCTCGACGTACCTTCGCAGGACGTGATCACCAAGGACAACGCAGTCGTCAAGGTCGACGGCGTGGTGTTCTACCAGGTGCTCGATGCGGCGAAGGCCGCCTACGAGGTCTCGACACTCGAGATCGCGATCATCAACCTGATCATGACCAACATCCGCACGGTTCTCGGCGGTCTCGATCTGGACGAGTCGTTGTCCAAGCGCGACGAGATCAATGCGAAGCTGCTGCGCGTCATCGACGAGGCGACGCATCCGTGGGGACTCAAAGTCACGCGCATCGAGCTGAAGGACATCCAGCCGCCGCGCGACCTGGTCGACTCGATGGCGCGCCAGATGAAGGCCGAGCGCGAGAAGCGCGCGAACATCCTCGACGCGGAAGGCTTCCGTCAGGCGGCGATCCTCAAGGCGGAAGGCGAGAAGCAGTCGGTGATTCTCGCCGCCGAAGGTCAGAAGGAAGCGGCGTTCCGCGAGGCCGAAGCACGCGAACGTTCGGCCGCAGCCGAAGCAAAGGCGACCGAAGTGGTGTCGGCGGCGATCGTCAATGGCGACGTCAACGCGCTCAACTATTTCGTCGCGAACAAGTACATCGAAGCGCTGAAGGCGATGGCGGCATCACCGAACCAGAAGATGCTGCTGCTGCCGATCGAGGCAACCGGTGTGCTCGGCTCGCTCGCGGGTATCGCGGAACTGGCGAAGAACGCCTTGGCCGATCAGGCTGCGCCGCGCGCGCCGACGCCACCGCGCGTGGCGCCGCCACCGCCGCCGCAGATTCCGCGCTGATCATCGAGCCATCCCCTTCAAGGGGAGGGTTGGGTGGGTATGGTGCATGAGCAACCTCTGCGTCTGATTCTCGCGATACAGGAACGCCCTACATGGACAACCTCGTCAATAACTACGGCTGGTGGGTCGCAGCGCTGGTACTGATCGCTGCGGAGATGATCCTGCCCGGCTATTTCCTGCTCTGGATCGGCGTCGCCGCCGGCATCCTGGGTGTCGTCACGCTGGTCGCACCGAGCCTGCCCGCGATTGCGCAGGCAGTATTGTTCGCGCTGCTCGCACTCGCTTCCTGTCTCGTTTACTGGCGTTACATCCGACCACTCGCCGAGCAACGCGACGATCAGCCGCTGCTCAACCGCCGCGGCAAGAAACTCGTCGGCGAACGCTTCGTGCTGATCGAACCGATCGTCAATGGCCGCGGCAAGGTCAAGGTCGGCGACGGGCAATGGCTCGCCGAGGGGCCGGATTTGCCGGCGGGTTCGGAGGTGGAAGTTGTCGCGGTCGACGGCACCGCTCTGAAGGTGCGCGCCGCGACTTGAGTTGCGCGCGCGTTACTTAGCCGCGGCGAGCATTTGCTTGAAGCGGACGCGTTCGGATTCGTCCATGTCGGAAACGATGGCCGCGGCCTGACCACCCAGAGCGACCGCTTCGAGCGAATAGCCCTGACGCTGGATCGTCTTGGCCATCCCCGCGGCGGATTCCTGCGGCAACACGAACACGTCGATGAGATGCTGCCCGTGCCGATAGGCGAGTACAGGTACCCGTTCGCTGCCGACATAGTCGATGCGGCCCCCGACAAGAGCGAAACCCTGCTCCGCAAAATCCTGCACCACCGGAGCCTGTGCGACCTTGCCTGCGAACCACGGCTTCACCGTATGCCGATCGGTGGAGATGACATCGACCGGCGATGTGGCGGCGAGCGCCCGCCAGTGGCTCGAAAACAGGTCGCGCGCTAGTTGGTCTGCGTCATGCGCGCCTTGCGTTCCCGTTATTGAAACCGTGGCGCCACCGACGATCAATGCGAGCGCCCACGACGCCGCCATCGCGAGCCATCGTTGCGGCATCCTGCGCGTCTGCACGGCAAGCGGCTTTGACACCAGCGACTGCAACCGCTCGCGCAGAGCCAGCGGCGCCGTGTAACGCGGAGCTCGCGTGCGCAGGGTGCGACGAAGCGCATCGAGTTCGGTCAGGGCCGCGGCGCAATCGACGCAACCGTCCAGGTGCGCTTCCAGTTCCCGGCCGGTCGCGCGATCAAGTTCGTCGTCGAAGTAGGGCGGCAGCAGCTCGCGGGCGGAACTACAGTCCATGATGGGTCTCCTCCGGATGCATCGGGTTCAGGCTGCGCTGCAACATCGCGCGGCCGCGTGCGAGGCGCGACATCACGGTGCCGATCGGCGTTTGCAGCACGTCGGCGATCTCGCGATAGGACAGCTCCTCGATCTCGCGCAGGATCAAGGTCTCGCGAAATTCCGCCGGCAGATCCTGCAGATGTTGCGCAACGCGTGCGCGACGCTGCGCGTCGTCGACGTGATTCTCCAGTGCATCGACATCACTGTGCGCGAGCAGAGCATCGGCTGCGTCTCGACCATGGTCGCTCGCGACCTGATCGATTGCGATGTTTCGCCGATCCTTGCCGCGAACCGCCAATTTCGCCAGGCAGCAGTTGCGCACGATGGCTAGCCACCACGCACGCGCGTTGCCGCCGGCGTAGGAATCCGCCGAGCGCGCGGCGCGCACGAAAGCATCGTGCACGGCGTCCGCGGCATCGTGTTCGTTGCCGAGCAGCCAGCGGCCGAGACTGTAGGCCGCGTCGAGATGGCGCAGGGCGAGATCGCCGACGGCGGCCCGGCTCGTCGTCACCGATGTATTCCGCGGCAGGGTGGTCGTGCGTCCACGGCCTGGCTAGTCCTTGCGTACATGCACGACACCGATCATGAACGGATGCACGACGCAGTGGTAGGTGTAGTCGCCTTCCTCGGCAAACACGTGTTCGTAGCGGTCATCCGTATCCATGGCTCTGGACTCGAGCCTTTTGTCGTCGCCGGTGACCGTATGCGGCACTTCGTCATGATTGACCCAGCCGACGCGGCTTCCCGGTGTGACTGTGATCTCGGCGGGCGCGAACGCAAACTTGGTGATGTCGACGATGGGGGTGGAAGGCGCTGCAGCGGCGAGAACGGCAGGCGCAGCGAATGCGCTCACGATAGCCATCGCGACAAGGCTGCCGATCAGGGAGGGTCGTGTAGACAGGAACTGCAGACAGGTCATGTCGGTGTGATCCTTGTATATGTCTTTCGCCTGGATCAGCGATCGAGCGCGGTATCGATGAGTGCGAGGGCCTGCCGCCCGCGAACGACACTGAGCTGGCGTGTGCCAAGGAGCTTGCCGAGCTCGCCAGCAGATACCTTGAGCGGCCCCGGTTCGCCGATGCCTTCCTGTCCGGGCGTGGGTAGCGGATAGGCGAGCGACATCGCGGTGTGCAGCGCGATATGTCCTTCGACCTTCTGCAGCACCTGATGGATATGGCCGTTCAATACGGTCACGGACCCGAACGGGCGCAGCAGCGCCATCGCCGCCGCCGAATCTGCCGTGCCCCAGCCCCAGGGGGCGTAGACCGTCCACATTGGAATGTGTGCGAGCACGACGATCGGCGTGGAGTGCGAAACGCGGGCGAGGTCGGCTTTCAACCAGGCAAGCTGTTCGTCGCCCAATGCCGCGAGCGTTCCTTTCTTGAAGTTGAGTACGTTGTTCAAGCCGATGAAGTGCACGCCACCCTGGTCGAAGCTGTACCAGCTCCTGCCCTTGCCATCGTGGTCGAAGAACTTCAGGTAGCCGTTGACGCCGTCGTCGATCGCATCGTGTTCGCCGGGTACGGTGTGCACGCGATCGACGTGGATCTCGGTGAGGATTTCCTTCGCCTGGCCAAATTCTTCGGACCTGGACAAATGGCTGACGTCGCCGGTGTGCACGACGAACGCGGGTGCGTTCGGCAGCGAATTGATGTCGGCGATGGCGCGGCGAAGGCTGCCCACGACATCCGGGTTCGCATCCTTGTGAAAGCCGATATGGGTGTC
>JBDSNK010000119.1:0-16724 GCA_039915385.1 Dokdonella sp. | reverse complement strand
TGCCCATCGTCGCCGGATCAAACTCGATCGCCACCCAGCTCGCCACGATGCGCGCGTCAGCGTGCGCCGTGAAGGCCGAATAGTGCGCGGCGTCGATGCTCGGCTGCGGCCCGACCTGCCAGGCCAGCGCGAGGAACACGCTGGCGAAGCCGAGGATGATCGCCGCAATGGGCCGCATCACGAAACCCGTCGCGGCGCCGAGCAGATTGCCGAGGACGAAGCCGCGCCAGCCGCGTTGCGTTTCCGCGGGCGTCGCTGCTGAAGAGTCCGCGCCCAGATCTCGCTTGTTGCCTGGCGGCAATCCGAGACGATTGTGTTTCTTGCCCATGCCTCCCCCTCCCGCACAATTCACGCAAACGCAGCGTTTGCAAACCGACTTCGTGTTGTCGGCGACTGGATCTCAATGCGTCGGGGCGGTCGCGCGCTCCGCAATGGCGCGGCCGCCATCGGCGATCTCCACATCCGCAATATCCGCCAGTGCACGGTACAGGCGCACGCGCTCCTTGAAGGCCGCGTCGGTCGGCAGCGGAAGATCGATCGGTGGCGTGGTCCACGCATCGAGAAAGCCGCGTGCGGCGGCCGCAACGGCGGGATCCACGTGCGCGTCCAGCATCGCTTCGCGTGCCGCAGACAGGAATGCGAGACCTGCGCCGCATCGGTCCGCGCGTTTTTCGTGCTGCAGCCGATCGAACAGGGCACTGCGCGTTCCTGCGTCCAGATCGCCCATCTGGATCGCCACGGTGTCGCTGAGCAAAGCGAGTGCGGCGTCCGCATCCGCTGGCGTCGAATTGGGCGGAACCAGGTGCATGCGACCGAGCGTCTGCGCATAGGTACCATGGTCGAGCGACCAGCGCATGCGCTCCTCGCTCGCGTACATCGCATCACGCGGCGCGCTCGCGTGCAGGCGACCACGATGCTCGAAGCCATCGAGCATCACGCCAACGAACGCGGCGACGCGCGAATCGAGGCGCTCGACCGCACGCGGCACCTGCTCGCCCCACCACGGCAGCGCAAGCAAGGGGAGAATCGCCGCGAACAGCATTGCCTTGCGCGGCAGGCCGCCCATGAGCAAGGCCATGCCCTGAAACCAGAGGAAGAGACCGAACATCGCCGAAGCAATCGCAGCGGAGGGCTGACTGCTACCGTGTCGCTTCGTCTCGACGAAACCGGCAGGCTCGGCGTTCGCGGGATCGCGTGGATCGAACGCGAGTGCCATCGTCGCGGTCGGCGCGCTCCAGCCAGCGATCGCCTGCTCTACCGGCTGATCCAGCAGGATTTGCAGCGCATCGTAAGCCGTCGCTGGCAGATCGGCATGCGGCGGCGGATCTTCGGGCGCATGCGAGCTGAGCCACGCGCGTGCATCCGCACGCAGGCGAACCTCGGGCACGGCGAAGCCGCGTGCGTCGCGCGTCCAATCGAACGGCACGCCCGAAAGCAGTTCCTTCGGTACATAGGGCGCGCTGAACACAAAGCGGTCGCCGCAGAACGCGCGCTGCACCGGCGCACCCCAGTCACCGGCAAGATTCACGACCGTGCACGGCGTTCCGTGTGCGTGCAGTTTCCAGTAAGGGCTGTTACCCACCTCGGCCGGATCGAATTCGAGCGCGATCCAGCTCGCGCTGACCGTGCCCTGCGCATGCGCCGTGTAGTGTGCGTAACGTGCGGCATCGATCGCCGGTTGCAGCCCGAGCTGCCAGGCAATCGTGAGCGTGACCACCGCAAACCCGAGCTGCAAGGCCGCTGCAAATCCGGTCAGGCGTCCGAATGCGAGACGCATGGCATTGCCGAGCAGGAACGATCCTGCCGTCGCCGTCGGGGCCGGCGTGACCCCATGCGCGCGCGCCCTGCGCTCGGCCCGTTTTTGTTCCACGTCCGACTGGCTCTCCTCCATGCGCGCTTCCCCGGTCTCGTGACGCCGCCATTATCCGCGGATGCGCGCTCAGCGATAGTCGTGCCACTCGTGCAGCAGAGGCAGTCTTCGCTGCTTTCGATGGCGCTCATGGAGGCTGGAGACTGTATGGCGTTTTTTGTCCCCTATGCGACGCGACGCGACCTTTTTCGACCTGTGTTCTGGCGTGATCATGGCTTACCCTTCACGCACAAGGAGTCACCATGAATACGTCAGATACCGCCCTGATCGTCATCGACGCGCAGGAATCGTTCCGTCATCGTGACTACTGGGAGGCGACAGACGCGCCGGCGTTTGTTGACCGCCAGCAAACCCTGATCAACGGCGCCAAGGCCGTCGGTATGCCGGTCGTGCAGATTTTTCACGTGGAGCCGGATGGCGCGTTCTCGCTCGCCAGCGGCCACGTGCGAACGCTCACGCCGCTGGAGATCACGCCCGACGTCGTCTTCCACAAGCATCGCCATAGCGCCCTGGTCGGCAACGGCCTGCCGGTGTGGCTGACCGAGCGCGGCATCCGCCGGCTGATCGTGTCCGGCATCCGCACCGAGCAATGCTGCGAAACGACAACGCGCCAGGCATCCGACCTCGGCTACGAAGTCGACTTCGTCAGCGAGGCGACGCTGACCTTTGCGATGATCGATCGCGACGGCCGGCGCTGGAGTGCGCAGGAAGTCAAGACGCGCACCGAACTCGTGCTCGCGGATCGCTTCGCGCGGATCGCGACGGTCGAGCAGGCGCTCGCACGTCCCGCAGCGAAGCGCGCGGCGTGAACACCCGCGCGACGCAGCGCATTCCGGTCTGTGTCGTGCTGCCGCCGCGTCCGCTTTTGCTCGACCTTGCCGGCCCGCTCGAAGTGCTGCGCCGCGCGAACGTCGAGCAATCCGCGTTGCATTTCGACGTGCGCATCGTCGGTCCGCGCAACCGGCAAGCGAGTTCCATCGGCATCGTGCTCGCCGATATCGCGCCACTGCCGGCCATGCTCGACGACGACGCGATGGTCATGCTGGTCGGCAACGTCGATGCGGTCGCGTTCGGCGACGATCCCGCCGATGCGCAGGTCGCGCGCGACGAGGCTGCGATCGTCGCGTGGCTGAAGGCGCGCGTACGGCCCGTGCACCGCGTCGTGACGATCTGCTCGGGCGCCTTGCTCGCGGCGCGCGCCGGCTTGCTCGACGGCCACGATTGCACGACGCACTTCAGCTGCTGTGCGGAGCTTGCCGCGCTCGCGCCGCAGGCCAACGTGCTGCTGAACCGCTTGTACGTCGAGGACCGCAACCGCTGCAGCAGTGCCGGCGTGACCGCCGGTACCGATCTCATGCTGCAACTGGTCGGGCGGCTGTGCGGCCCCGCGGTTGCGCTCGCGATCGCACGCCATCTGGTGATCTACCTGCGGCGCAGCGGTGCGGAGCCACAGCTTTCACCCTGGCTGGAAGGACGCAACCACATTCACCCCGCCGTGCATCGTGCACAGGACGCGATTGCGGCGAATCCAGCGCGCTTCTGGTCACTGGCCGCACTTGCGCAGATCACCAGTGCGAGTCCGCGACACCTGTCACGCTTGTTCAACGAACATGCCGGCATGAGCCTGCCCGACTACGTCAATCGCCTGCGAGTCGCGCTTGCGCACGAGCTGCTCAGGCATACGCGACTCGACATGGAGCGCATCGCCGAACGCAGTGGCTTCGCCTCGACGCGCCAGTTCCGGCGTGCGTGGAGCCGTTCGCATGCGACGCCGCCGCATGTGGTTCGCAGCAACCTGGGTGAGGGGGACCGGCGTCGGAATTGAGAATGGCCCGAACCGGCATGCCGTCGCGCTGTTGGCGACCTGCCGCACGCTTGCAACCGGCATCGCGTCACGAAATCACGCGCGCGCGCGGGCTAGCATCGCGGCCGATCAAGGGGAATTGACCATGTCGGGCCAGCGTCTGTGGGTTTTTGCCATCGCCCTGCTTGCCGGTAGCGCACACGCGCAGCCGTTGCAGAATCCAATCCTGTTCGTCACGCAGTTTCCTATCGCCGGGGACTTCACCGCGATCGGCAGCGTGTTCGGCAACCACCGTACCGACATGGAATCGACCGGCCGCGGCGGCGACCTGATGATCCGCTATCCGGATGGCTCGCTGCGCAATCTCACCAGCGAGGCTGGCTTTGGCAGTGTCGGCCTGCAGGGCGCGAATGCGATTTCGGTGCGCGATCCGGCGGTGTCGTGGGATGGCACGCGCGCGATCTTCAGCATGGTGATCGGCGCGCCGACCGCGCAGTACCAATGGGGCACGTGGTTCTGGCAAATGTACGAAGTGACCGGGCTCGGCCAGGGCCAGACCGTGCACATCACCAAGGTCCTGAACCAGCCGGATCAATTCAACAACGTCAGCCCGACCTATCTTTCCGACGGCAGCGTTGTGTTCGTCAGCGATCGACCACGCAACGGTGCCGAACATCTTTATCCGCAGCTCGACGAATACGAAGAGGCGCCGACGCCGACCGGCCTGTGGCGCCTGCAGCCGACGACAGGACGGATCGACCTGCTGCAGAACGCCGTGTCCGGTTCGTTCAACCCGATCGTCGACAGCTTCGGGCGCGTGCTCTTCACGCGCTGGGATCACCTGCAACGCGATCAGCAGAACGACAGTACGACCAACGCGTACGGCACCTTCAACTGGAGCAGTGAGGCGTCCAACTCGACCACGACGTCCGACCGCGGTGAAGTGTTTCCCGAGCCACGCATCGTGGTGGGCGGCTCCAACCTGGAGGGATTTGGCATCAACCATTTCTTTCCGTGGATGGTGAATCAGGACGGCAGCGGCGAGGAGACACTGAACCATGTCGGCCGCCACGAGTTGCACGGCTATTTCGACCGCAGTTTCAATGACGATTCGGCGCTGCACGAATTCATCGCGTCGGGCGCGCGCAAGGTCATCGAGAACATGCTGCAGATAAGCGAGGATCCGACCGCACCAGGACACTACATCGGGGTCGACGCGCCGGAGTTCTACACGCACGCGTCCGGCCAGTTGATTCGCATCGATGCCGCGCCGTCGACAAATCCTGCGACGATGACCGCGCAGTACCTGACTCCGCGCAGCACTCAGGGGTTCTACGACGGCGCGGTACCGGCTGATTTCAGCGGCCACTACCGCAATCCGTTGCCGCTAGCCGATGGCCGCATGCTTGCCGCGCATGCGACGGAACCGCGCAGCGCCGGCAACGACGGCACCCGCGACCATCCATTGCCGCGATACCTGTTTCGCCTGAAACGCCTCGCCACGAGCGGCAGCTTCCTTGCACCGGTCGAGACCCTCACCGCCGGCATCAGCAAGACCATCAGCTACTGGGACCCGGATGTTTTGGTCAGCTACAGCGGCCCACTGTGGGAACTGTCGCCGGTCGAAGTGCGTGCGCGCACGACGCCGCCGACCACGGCGTTCGTGCTGCAGGCGCCGGAGCAGCAGGCGTTCACGCTCGAAAACGTCGACGCGAATGCGTTCCGCGCCTACCTTGCAGCGAACCAGCTGGCGGTGATCGTGGTGCGCAACGCGACCGCGCGCGACAGCGCCGACCAGCAACAGCCGTACAACCTGCACGTACCCGGAGGCGTGCAGACCGTCGCCGCCGGCGGCGGCACGGTGTACGACATCGCGCACATGCAGTTTTTCCAGGGCGACCAGATCCGTGGGCTCGGCGGCACTGCATCGCCGAACGCAGGTCGGCGCGTGCTCGCGCAAGTCATGCACGATCCTGTCGCCAAACTGGCGAATGCGCCCAACCCGAGCGGGCCCGTCGGCAGTGCGCCAATCTTCACCGACGGTTCGGTGGCGTTGTATGTCCCGGCTTCGCGTGCGATGGCCTGGCATTCGACCGCGGCGAACGGAACGCCGGTAGTGCGCGAACGCTACTGGATCAGCTTCCGACCCGGCGAGGTCCGCGCCTGCGACGGCTGCCACGGCGTGAACCAGCAGAACCAGGCCGGCCAGCCTGCTTCGACAAATACCGCGCTCGCGTTTCGCGCGATGCTCGCGCGCTGGCGCGACCATCAGGTTGACCTGATCTTCGCCAATTCGCTCGAACCTCGATGAGCGCACCCGCACGCGAGAACCGCACTACCTCTGCGCTATAGTTCGACCTTCCGCGACGCCCAAGCCGCGTCGCGATGGTCGGGCTATCCGGGGAGATTGCCGTGCTGCTGTTGCGCCTGCTCGAATTTTCGTTCGTGATCCTGTTCGTCACCGTGCTGGTTACGCAGATTTTCATGCCTGCGTTCAAGGGCACGCGCCTGTTTCCAATCTTCGATCGCAGGGGCCGCGCTGCAGCCGACGAACTGACCAGGGCGCGCGAGGCGCGCGCGGTGGAAGCGGTGCAGAACAAAGCCCGCGCTGCGCGCCGATCATCCAGGGAGAATGGCGATGTTTAGTTTCAGGAATCTGGCGATCGTCGCGTCGCTGCTGGCGGCGCTCATCGTGGTCGCACTCGCCGGCGAGCTGGTCGAGCATCTGGATGCGCAGGAAGTGATGGTGATCCAGTCGGTCAACGGCAATCTCACCGTGTACGACACGCCGGGTTATCACCCGCAGTGGTTCGGCAAGGTGACCAAGTACGCGCGCCGCGCCTCATACGATTTCGAGGCGCCGATCCGTTTCAACGATGGCGCGCAGGCAAAGATGCACGGCTCGATCCAGTTCGAAGTGCCGAGTGATGCGACCACGTTGATCATGCTGCATTCCAAGTACGGCAGCGCTGCTACCCTGCAGAGCCAGCTGGTCGAGCGCGTGATCGACAAGTCGATCTTCATGTCCGGCCCGCTGATGTCATCGAAGGAATCCTACGCCGAGAAGCGCAATTCGCTGATCACCTATGTCGAGGACCAGATCACGCACGGCACCTACCAGACGCGCCAGCACGACGTGAAGTCGAACGATCCGATCACCGGCGCCGAGAAGACGATCACGGCCGTCGAGATCGTCGCCGACGACAAGGGCATGCCCAAGCGTCAGGAAGATCCGGTGCTGACGCCGTTCGGTATCAAGACCTTCAACTTCACCATCAGCGAAGTGAACTACGACTCGACCGTCGAAGCGCAGATCAAGGGCCAGCAACAGATCACGATGGACGTGCAGACGGCCATCGCGACGGCGAAGAAGGCCGAGCAGCAGGCGATCACGGTGGCGAAGGAAGGCGAAGCCGCCGCGGCAAAGGCGAAGTGGGAACAGGAAGTGATCAAGGCCAAGGCGGTGGTCGAGGCACAGCAGGCCCTGGAAGTCGCCCAGCTCGACACCAAGAAAGCCGAGCAGGAAAAGGCGGCGAAGATCCTGCGTGCCGAAGGTGAGTCCGAATACAAGCGCAAGATCATCAGCGCCGACGGCGCGCTGGAACAGAAGCTCGCGACCTACAAGGATGTGCAGGTCGCGTGGGCGCAGGCCTTTGCCGAGTACAAGGGGCCTGCACTCGTGCCAGCGGTCGTGATGGCTCCGCGCGATGGCGGCGCTGCCGCGACCGGCGCGCAATCATTGATCGACATGCTGAGCGTGAAGACTGCTCGCGACCTGGCGCTCGACATGTCGATACCAGCCGGCGCCAAGTAGAACTCCCTGCAGACAGCGGCCGTGCCTTGGCATGGTCGCTCGCCGAGCCTGTCGCGCAAACGCGCGACAGGCGGCTAGAAAATCATCGCCGCCGATACACGCGACTTGCGCAACTCGTGCAGGTCCTCGGCAATGTCCGTGGTGGATGCGCCCATGCGATACGTGCCGAGCACGTAGCTGACCGGAACTTCTGGCGCTTCCTTTGCGTGCATGAAGTACACGTCCAGACCCGGGCTCGCCCATACCAGCACGTCGTCGTCGATGAGTGCGGCGTAGATGCTCTTCGCCATCGCGTCGACATCGTCGAGCAACGAGCCCACGTTCGCGCGCGGCCATGGTCCCTTCGCGCTTACGCGACGCATGGCCCGTTCCCGGTTTCGCCGTCGCGCTGCCAGGAGGGATCGGCACGCCGCAGCAGGTCGGCGCCGATCACGATGCGGAAGTGTTCGACGACACCGCGGTCGGCCGCGTCGAGCAATGCATGCAGCACGCTGCGTACCGTACGCATGGCATCGTCGGCCTCGGACAGGTCGACCAGGACATTGAACCAGCCGTAGCCTTGCGGCGATTTCTCGCATTGTTCGATGCGAAACGCGGCCGGTCGCCGCTCGTCGCCAAACAGGCGTTGCAGCTCGTCCAGTCGCGTGATCGTTTCGATGACCGCCAGCGGCTTCATGGAAGCCGTTCCTTTATCGCTATCGCTCATGTCGAGTCTCTGTGAGGAGGTGCGTGGCACCACGCGTAGGGCTTTTGATGGACGGATTCGGCTGGCCCCGAACGTCGGGCGCGGGCCGATCATCGACGGCGGACAAGTCTGCGCAGGCCGTCGTTCCGCGTCCCCTGTTGTATGCACTAGACGGACTAGTGCATTTGTCCCAATACGACCAAAGGCGCCCGCAACACGGCATGATGCAGTGCGCACGCTGGTGCAATCCCGTCATCCTTTCCAGGTTCCTTCGAGCGACAGCCCATGAGCAAGCGTCCCGCGCCCACTCCCGCCGATCGCGACCAGCTCCGACAAGTGGTCGCCGGCCTCAGCGAGGGAGTGATCCTGATCGAGCGCAATCGCAAGCTGGCGTGGGCGAATACCGCCGCCTGCGCAATGCACGGGGTCCAGGACGTCAGCGAGCTCGGACGCACCCTCGCCGACTATCGCAAGCGATTCGATCTACACTATCGCAACCATCACGCCGTGCCCGCAGGCAGTTATCCGCTCGAGCGCGCATTCGCTGGTGAACGCTTCAACGACGTCGTCGTCGAGGTCGTCCCGGTGGCGCAGCCGGAACTGAAGTGGGTGCACCGCACACGCAGCCTGGTCGTCAACGACGCCAAGGGCGAGCCTGACTTCCACGCGCTGTTTCTCCTCGACGTCACCGACTGGGCGAGCGCGGAGCAACGCTTCGAGCGTGCGTTCAATGCCAACCCGGCGCCGGCGATGATCTGTCGCCTCGCCGACCTGCGTTTCATCAAGGTCAATCGCGGCTTCCTGGACATGACCGGCTACGTCAGCGAGCAAGTGGTCGGACGTTCGGTCTACGAGATCGACGTGCTCGAACAGGCGGACAACCGCAACGCGTCGATCGAGCGGCTGGTCGCAGGCGAAACAATTCCGCAGACGCAAGCGGAACTGCGCATCGCGGACGGCACTTCCAAGCTCATCATCGTCGCGGGCCAGCCCATCGAAATGGGCACCGAGCCTTGCATGCTGTTTACCTTCATGGATCTGGAACCACGCCGGCTTGCCGAGGATGCGCTGCGCCACAGCGAAGAGCGCTTCGTGAAAGCATTCCAGATGACCCCGGTGCCGACCCTGGTCTTCAATGCAGAGCGCTGGGAAATCATCGAGGCCAACGAGGCCTTCGTGAACAGCTCGGGCTATGTACACGATGAGCTGGTCGGTCGCTCGATCAACAACATCGGTCTGTTCGGTGCGGGCACTGCGCGCACGCAGGTCGCGACTGCGCTCAACCGCACGGGTGTCCTGCGCGATGTCGAGTGCCTCATCACGCGCAAGGATGGCAGCACGATCGACTGCCTGGTATCCGCCGAGACCGTGCTCATCGACGGCGTTGGATGCGTACTGCTGGCGCTGCTCGACATAACCCACCGCCGCCGCTCCGAGCTGGAACTGGTCGCGGCGGTCGAGGCGATCATGAAGGATGCCTCCTGGCTCAGCGGCCCGCTGGTCGAGAAACTGGCCAATGTCCGCCGCGGCATCGTGCACGAGCAGGGACCCGAGCTCGCCGACCTCACCAATCGCGAACGTGACGTGCTCGCGCTGATGGGCGAAGGACTGACTGACAAGGCGATTGCAGCGCGCCTGCGTGTATCGCCGAGCACGGTGCGCAACCATGCAGCGGCGATCTATTCAAAGCTCGACCTGCATACGCGTGGCGAGGCAATCGTGTGGGCGCGCGAGCGTGGCTTCTCCGGCAAAACCGACGGTGCCGGCAAGCGCAAGGCGCGAGCGCGAAGGTGATCACGCGCGGCAAACCGCGCATTTTCACGACCTTACATTTAGCGGACTCAACTCGTGCGTGTTCGGGAGTATGTTGCGCGGTCAGTCCCGGGAGACGATCCATGCTCTTGCGCCGCTTCGCCGCTGCCTTCCTGTCAGGTGGACTCGCCACGCTCGCAGCCGCGCAAACCGCGGGCACGACGCCTGCGTGGGTGACCCAGAGCAACCTGGATGCGCAGCCGCTGCTGGAGGCCATTGCGCAGTTCCACCCCGAGTTCGCTTCGCGGATCGGATTGGCCGGCTACGACGAGAAGTCGATCGATCTCAAACCCGAGCTGCCTGCGCGCGAGCGCGCCGCACTCGGTGCTGCACGTGCCGCGCTGCAGGCGAAGCTCGCTTCCGAGTCCGACGGCAACGTGCGTCGGGACCTGGAAATCATGATCAAGGCCGCAGAGCGGCGCATCGAATCGAGCCGCCTGCACGAGAAGTACCTGCTGCCCTACGAGAATGTCGGACAGACGATCTTCCAGGGCGAATTCGGCCTGCTGCAGGATCAGGTTGCGCCGGCGCGGCGTGCAGCGGCGCTGAAACGACTCGCATGCTATGTCGGAAGCGCGCCTGGTTGTGTGGCGCTGACGAAGGAAGCCGAAGCGGCGTATGTCGCGAAGCTCGCCGACAAGCAGTTGCTCAGTCCGTACAAGGCGCAGATCGAACAGGATCTCGCCAACACCACGCGCTACGTCGACGGCGTGCGCAAGCTGTACGAGAAATACAAGATCGACGGCGCCGAACCTGCACTGGCCGCGTTGAAGAAGCAGCTGCGCGCGTACGACGCCTGGGTTAAATCGAGCGTTCTCGCACACGCGCGCACGGACTTCCGCCTGCCGCCCGAGCTGTATGCGAACAATCTCAAGGACGTCGGCCTCGACATCACGCCCGAGCAACTGATCCGCAAGGCCGAGATCGAGTTCATGGAGACGCGCGCGCAGATGCAAATGCTCGCGCCGATCGTGGCCAAGGCAGAAGGCTCCGATGCAACCGATTTCCATGACGTGCTCAAGCTGCTCAAGAAACAGCAACTCGACCGCGCGTCCATCGAACCGTACTACCACGACATCATCAGCAAGGTGGAGGCGATCATCCGCGACCACGCACTGGTCAGCCTGCCGCAGCGCGCGATGATCATGCGACTCGCCTCGGAAGCGGAAAGCGCCGCTTCGCCGGCACCGCACATGCAACCGCCGCCGCTGATCGACAACCACGGCGAACGCGGCAGTTTCATTCTGCCGCTCGGCAATCCACCGAAGGATGGCGGCGCCGGCAACGACGAGGTGTATGACGATTTTACCTGCAAGTCCTGCGCGTGGACGCTGACCTCGCACGAAGGCAGGCCCGGACACGAGCTGCAGTTCTCGGCGATGGTCGAGCACGGCGTATCGCTGGCGCGTTCGCTGTTTGCGCAGAACAGCGTCAACGTCGAAGGCTGGGCGCTGTATGCCGAATACATGATGCTGCCGTTCGAGCCACCGGCCGGCCAGATGATCGCGCTGCAGATGCGCCAGCAGCGTGCCGCACGCGCGATCCTCGATCCGATGCTCAACCTCGGCCTGATCACGCGCGAACGCGCGCACGATGTGATCGTCAATGAAGTCGGCCTCTCCGAGGCGCTTGCGCGCGAGGAGCTCGACCGCTTCATGTTCCGCAGTCCGGGCCAGGCGACAGCGTACTTCTACGGCTATACGCGTCTGCTCGAACTGCGCGCGCACGTCGAGCTCGCGCAGGGCAAGGATTTCAATCTCAAGGCGCTCAACGATTTCATCATCGCGCAGGGATTGCTGCCGCCGGATCAGCTGCAGGAAGCGGTTGAGACGGGCTTCCTGCCGATTTCAAAGTAGGCAGTCCGCCGTCGAGCGCGCCCGTCAATCCATCGACAAACATCGGTGCTCGAATGGCGCAGGGTGCCTGAGGCCCAAACGCCGGAAGGCGCATGCTCGAGGTGCCAGGTCGGCGGCGGCGGATCATCAGCATGACCGGAAACGCCGCCGAATCGGGTTAGGTATGGCCTATACCGTCCGAGTATCCGAGTACCTGCCATGCAACATGCTGCCAACCCGGCAACCGCGTTCTGCTTCATCGCGTTCGCGCTCAGCCTGCTCGCACTGGTCGTCCTTCTCCGTCTGGCTTCAAGCGCACAGGGCATGGCGGAAGTCGGAGGGCGCGCATTGGCACAGACCGGGCTCGCAGCGGTACTTGTCTGGTTCGTTGCACGCCGCAGAAATCCCGCGCGGTCATGCTTCCGCTTCGGGGCGACCTGGTTTGCAACCGTGGTGACGTTCGGGCTCATCGCTTCCGTGGCGCTCGTGCGCGCTGCCGAGCCACTGCCATTTCATGTGCGCTTTGCACCCGGGTGGTCCGCCGAAATTCTCGGCGGGCTTTCCTCCGCGGCACAGGACGAGGCGGCGGGCGTGCGACAACGTGCGCAGTGGAAGGGCCTTGACGGAATAGCGGTCATCGAACTGTCCTGCGCATGGCTCACGGCTGACGAACATGCGGACGCCGGTGCGCAATTGGCGAAAATATCCGGCGGACTGTCGGACGGATATTCGAAGTTTGGGCTTGCCGTGCAGACGAGTGCGAGTCGTACTCTTGCCAAAGGCGACCGCACGTGGGCCGCTGTCGACGTGCACGCGAGTGACGGAAATGGGCCCCGACTCGCACAGACGGTGGCAGTCACGAGCAGCACGCGCTGCTTCGTGACCGCCACGCTGAGCGGCACACCACAAGCTTTTGCGGCGCAGGCGGGCGAGTTTGAAGCGGTACTCGATCGTCTGCGCGTGGACTGACCTGCGCGTTGATTGACCTCAGGCGCGGATCAGCTCTCGTCATCCACCGGCGCATCCTTCTCGGCCGGCTCGCGGTGCTCGGCCTTGTCGATCTTCTGTTGCGCTTCTTCGGCGCTGTCGCTGACCGATGGCAATGCCGTGGGCTTGGCCAGCAACAGATTGGGATCGATGCGCCGGTTGAGCCAACGGATGCCCAGATGCAGATGCGGTCCGGTCGCGCGGCCAGTGCCGCCAATCTTGCCGATCACCTGGCCGCGCTTGACCTGATCACCCGTCTTCACTTTGATCGCGGAGAGATGGAAGTTCATGCTGAGCAGGCCATCGCCGTGGTCGATGTAGACCGCGTTGCCAGTGAAGAATTGATCCGCAGCGAGCACCACGGTGCCGTCGGCGATCGCCTTCACCGGCTTGCCTGCGGGAACCGGATAGTCGCGCCCGCTGTGCAGGCTGGTGTGCTCCTTGTCGAAGATGCGATCACTGCCGAAATCGTCTTCGCTTTTCGGCAACTTCGCCGCCGGCGCACCCAGCGGCAGCGAGAATCGCGGCGCGGTGTCGCTGCCAGCAAGAAACTTCGCAACCACAGCGCGTTCGGACACAGCGCGCGCGTTGTCTTCAGTGGACATGTGCAGGAAGCGATCGAGCTTGGCCGGCAAGGGCATGTCCACGGTCGGAAAATCCGCCTTCTGCACCTTCAGCGTGCCCAGGTGCTGCTTGCCGTCCTGGTCCCACAACGCAATCTCGTGTGAGCCCGGGGTGGCGCGGATATCCACCGGGTAATAGCAGACCGCATCGACCGCCTTGTAGCGCTTGCCGTAGACGCCGCACTCTTTCGCCGCGATGCCGGCCCAGCGCGCAACACCGCCTTGCTGCGCAGTGACGACATTGGCGGCAGCGGCGCCGCTGGCCCAGAACGCGGCCAACAGCAGGCTCGAACCTGCGAACAGGACAGACTTCATGGCGCGCTCCCCAGAGCATGGATCGAACCGCGACCCTAGCGGGTAAAGACGGAACGCCAGCGAAACGGCGACGCAGGGCACCTCGCCGCTCGGCCCGAAGCAATCAATCAAACCCGTTGGCGAAGATCCTGTCTCCGGCACCAATCAACATGCAATTGGAGTACTCGGAGGTCATCAATGCCTGCACCGGCAATGTCGTCGAAAACCCGCGTGCAAGCGCGGTGAGGTAGCGACCCGCCGGCAGGAATTGCGTCGGCTGCGCGAAACTCCCGTGACCGCTGGCGTCGGTGGTTACGCTCGCGGACGCGGGGTACGGCGTCTGCCCGCCGCCGTAGCCGCCTGGATCGCAGGCATCGTTGAGGAAGAAATGAATCTCGTAGGTGCTGTTTGGCACCGCGTCAAGCACGCCGGCGACGCTGCCGACCTGGCTTCCAGAGTCCGCCACCACCGATGTGATCACCGGACGATTGAGCAATTCGTTGGGCCCCAGATCGCCGTCGCCGGGGTCGTTCGGATTCACGCCCAGCGGCGCGAGGTCGAGCGCCAGCCCGCCGTTGTGCGCGCTCGACAGATTGCCGGCATCGACAATGGCGAAGTCATCCATGAACAAGCCGGCACCGGCATTGTTCGCGATCGCGGCTGCCGTGGGCAGGAAGATCAATCGGGAGCCTACGGTTACGCCGATCGCGTGGTTGGCGACGACTACGCCGTGCCCGCCGTTGCCGAACGCCTGGCCCGCAATGCCGATGCCGATGCCGTTTCCGATCACTGCAGTGCCCGGCCATTGACTGTCGAACACGGCCACGCCATCGCTCATGTTTGCGCTGATCAGGTTGTCGTAGATTTTCATGCCCGAGGTGTTCGTCTCCATGGTGATGCCGCGACCGCCGTTGGACAACGCGGCGGCACCGCTCGCAGCCGTGCCAATGTAGTTGTTGCGGATGGTGTGCCCCTGCGACAAGCCGTTGGCGGAATTGGAAGAGGTCGAGAACATCAGGATCGCGTCCGCACCGTTGCCGGAGATCACGTTGCGCGACTGTGGGCGCGGGCTGCTGGGACCACCGTCCTGCAAGATTTGATCACCGACCACATTCACGACGCAGCTGGTGCCGAACACGAGCGCCGGACGCGCGAGCACGGTGCCATTCCCGCGTGCCTGCGTGCCGGTCACGTCGGTGCCGATGTAGTTGCCCTGAATCAGCACGCCCCCGCAGATGCAAGCCTGGCCGATTGGACAGATTTCCTCGCCCATCGAGATCGCAGCGCCCGCAAAACGATTGATCACGAGTCCGCGAAAGGCGCTCGTGTTGCCCGGACACAATCCCGAGCCGGGAACCGCTGCACCGACGACGAACGCATCCGTGCTTCCCGCGAAGCTGCCATCAAGCTCGATCGCGATCACCGCATTGCTGCCCGTGAACGCGGTGTTCTCGCTTGAACCCGGCTGAGAATAGCCCTCGAACGCAATCGGGATATGTATTGGCGGCAACGGCGAATGCGGCTGGATCGTATGCGGTGCTGCGCCCGGGATGTTGAAGGTGATCGTATGGCCGGCGCACGCGGATCCGTCGGTGACCTGCTTGGCATTGGCATCGAGCATCGCCTGGCGCAGGCTACCGGCGCCCGTGTCGGCGGTGGTCGAGACGACATACGTATCGGCAAACGCTGACGCGCCGGTCGCCGCGAGCAGCGCGGCGACGACCGTGCGCGTGAACGCCCGTCGCAACAGGCCTGCCGCCGCGCGAAGGCGTGAAGGTGAAAACAAGCGTGCGCTCATCTGGATTTCCCGTGCTGCGGCCGTGAGGGACCCCGCAGGAAGCTGACGCCACCTGCGCATGTACTCCTTCAATACAGGAAATCGGCCTGCAAGCGGCCACAGGGTCGTTGCCGGGCTCGCGGGCAGGCCAAGTGCCGTTGCATCCTGCTGATGAGGCAATCGACCCCGCTTTCCCGCATGAATTGGACAGGGCAGCTTCGCTGTCGACTCGATGGAGCGATTCAGCATGCGCATGGGCCACCTCGATCGAACCTGCATCGCGCACTGGGCGCGCCGCAGCGCCGTCGCTATCGTTCTGTTCTCGGCATGGCCATGCCTGGCGATCGCCGACACCGCGGGCATCGCTAATGTCGACACGATCGCGGAGCACGCGATCGCGCAGCAGGGTTTTGCCATCGCGCTCGCATCGAATGTGCTGCAGAGCCATTTGCTCTTCGTCAGTGGCGTGACCGACAGCGGCCCCGACTGGGACGGAACCTGCTACGCGTTGTCCAACGACGTCCATTCCGGCGGCACGAAGGCAACCGCGCCACCGCCCGCGCCAGGTCACGTCTATCCCGCGCTCGTGCATGTCGAGATCTTTTACGACGGCAACTGCGCTGCGCGTTACATGGTCGCGGACGTCGCCTTGACCGAAGTCGATACGCCCACCGCGACGACGTATTCGGTCAGCAATCTTTTGATCCAGTACTACGCGGTCGATGGCGTGACGCCGCTCGCGTCACTGACGACGACGGCGAGCGTGACGCTCAACAACGACCAATCGATTGCACTGCACGGCCTGGGACAGCTGCAGGGTGCGGCCGGATCGAATGTCGCAGCGAGCCTCGGCCTTGTCTGCGGCGCCGAATCCGGCGCGCAAACCCTGTCTTGCGCGGGCGGGATCGTGCAGACATTCGCGTCGCTGGGCATCAGCCTCGGCTCGGTGTCCCCGCTGACCCTGAGCGGCAATGACAACGACGCCTCTCTCGATTTTGCTTCAACCATCGCCGCCTCATTCTCGAGCGGCGCACCCGGCAGTCTCAGCCTCGGCTACACAGACGCGACCGACCAAGCGCTCAAGATCATGGGCGGTTCCGCCTACGGCAGCGACCTGGTCAACGGCCATGTCGCGGAATTCTCGCTGCTGCCGCCGCCACCTACTTCGTGGACTGCGAACGATCCGGCGCACGACCTGCACTTCAGCATCGCGGTGCTCGATG
>JBDSNK010000090.1:0-7643 GCA_039915385.1 Dokdonella sp. | reverse complement strand
ATCGGATGCCCTTGCGGCGCGGCTATCATGCTGATGGCTCTGTCGATGCCTGGATTGGAAGCCGCCGCCGCCAGCGATGCGCCGACCGTCGCGCTCGACGTGACGTCAATGCACCTGCTCAATCCGGACGAGGGCTGGGTCGCGGGGCGCATGCACCTGCTGCGCACGGCCGATGGCGGCCGACATTGGCTCGACATCACCCCGCAGCCGGCGAATTTCGCCGGTATCGATGCCGTGTTCTTTCTCGATGCGCACGAGGGTTGGGCTGCAATCGCGCGCGAAGATTCCACTGGAATCGAAGCACAGGTGCTGTCGTCCATCGCGCACACCCACGATGGCGGCGCGAGTTGGTCGCCTGAGCCACTCCCCGCGGATGCGCTTGCGGATGCGACGCCGCTGGCGCTGGATTTCGTCGATGCGCGCCACGGCTGGCTGATGGCACGCGCGCCTTCGGGCTCGAATTTCCAGCGCGGACGTCTGCTGCGCACCGACGACGCCGGCCGCACCTGGAACGTGCTGCCGGCGCCGCCGATCGTCGCGCAACCCGTTTTCGCGTCGCCGCAGACGGGCTGGCTCGCCGGCGGGCCGCAGCGCGACCGCTTGTACGTGACCCACGATGGCGGCGCAAGCTGGCAACAGCAGACCTTGCCCGGTCTCGACGCGAAAAGCCGCGTTGTATTCCAGCGCCCCGACTTCCGCAACCAACACGACGGCACCCTCGCGCTGGCCAGCGCGGATGCCAGCAACGCGTGGACACTCGTGCTTTACACAACGCACGACGGTGGCGAGCAGTGGCGCATAGAACGCGTACTGCCACTGCCGGGCGATGCCAGCGCAGAACGCTGGCTGGCCGCGGTGGTCGATGCGCAAAACGTGGTGGTGGCACCGGCGAAGCTGGACGCGTTTTCCTTGCTGCATGACGGTGCGGTGCAGCGCGCGCCAGGCCTGCACGACAAGTTGCCGGCGGGCGCCGCGATCATTGCGCTCGACTTCAACAATGTGGATCGAGGCTGGATCCGCGTGAGCTATGGCAGCTGCGCCGCGCCCAAGGCGGACTGTCGCCAGCAGAGCCGCCTTTTCCTCACCAACGACGCTGCGCAATCCCTCACCGACATCACGCCGCGCATCGCTGTATCGATGCCCACCCCGCAACCGGATTCGGTCGACATCAGCCACAACCACAAGGGCTTCGATCAGTGCGCAGCGGGCACCGTCGCGCAGATGCAGTCGTGGTGGACGAGCACGCCGTGGAGCGACGCCAACATCTATATCGGCGGCAGCAATCGGGGCTGCGCGCAATCTCAGCTGACGCCAGCCTGGGTGAAGGCGATCTTCGCGCAGGGCTGGCACCTGATCCCGACCTGGGTGGGGCCACAGGCGCCGGGCAGCGGCTGCAGCGGCTGCGGCAAGATGAGCAGCACCCCAGCAACTGCACGGCTGCAAGGTATTGCCGAGGCCGACCTCGCGATCGCGAAGGTAAAGACCCTGAGCCTGCAACAAGCCACGGTGATTTACTACGATATGGAAGGCTATTCGCCCAGCAGCGCAGCCGTCAGCGCGTTCGTCGACGGCTGGACCGCGCGCCTGCATGAGCTGGGCAGCACGTCAGGCGTGTACGGCGGCGCGAGCAATGCCAACACAGACTGGGCAGCAATTGCCAATCCGCCGGACGCTGTATGGATCGCAAGCTGGGACGGACAAGCGCGCGTGACGCCCATCAGCGGACTGTCGAACAGCAACTGGGCCAACCAGCAACGCATTCATCAGTACCAGGGTGGACACGACGAAACCTGGGGCGGCGTGACGTTCAACATCGACAGCAACTACGAAGACGGCCCGGTAGCGGGTGTCGACTGCATTTTCTGCGATGGCTTCGAGTAGTGTGCGGCCGGCGGCGCAAACACAAGACCGTTGCACCGCCCCTTCCGGATCTTCCAAGCCCGCGCCTGGCCTGCAACCACACGCCCACCGAGACCTTCCCACCGGCCGCAAACGACGCGGGAACGTCCAACTTGATCTACTCGATCGGCCGCACGGTCAGGAAGTGCGGCGACGTTGGTACCATCGGCTTTACGGGCCCACGTTCGACGCAGGCCTCGCGCCGGCTGCCCGCATCCAACCGTTAGCGTAAAACGCGCACGTTGATCCCGAAGCGCCGAAGGGGGATGTCGCAGCATCGCTGGCAATGCCGATCGAACTCAGCGATGAAGCAGATGGACAGGCGCAAACATCAACGCTGGACTATCGAGTCACATTGGGATATCCACGACACCAGCGAACCGGTGAGCGCGCGCACGATCTCGGCCGATTGCTCGCGCTATTCACCAGTGGAATTGCGCAAGGGATCAATCAAGTGTGGTCTTTCCCGCGTGCCGTTCGTGCGCACACGCTGAATCCACACCGAGGAGGATTGATGAAAGTTCGCCTGCGCCAGCTCGCCAGCGACCTCGCGGAAAGCTTTTGGCTCCTGCCCTCGGCGATGGTGCTGGCCAGTGTCGTTCTCGCCATGCTGTTGCTGGCGGTGGATCGACAGAACCTGCTGCCCGCCTGGCTGACCAAGTCGGACTGGCTCTACAACGGCGGAGGCGAAGGCGCGCGCACGCTGCTTGGCGCCATTGCATCCTCCACCATCGGCGTGGCCGGCACGGTCTTCTCGATCACCATTGCGGCGCTCTCTCTTGCCGCGGGACAGATGGGTCCGCGGCTGTTGCGCAACTTTACCCGCGATCGCGGCAACCAGGCGACATTGGGCGTATTCCTCGGCACCTTTTCGTATGCACTGATGGTTCTGCGCAGCGTACGCACGCAGGAAGAGGGATTGTTCACGCCGCACATTGCGCTCACGTTCGGTATCGTCCTCGCATTCGTGTGCGTGGCAACGCTCGTGTATTTCGTCGGCCACATGGCCAGTCGCATCAACGTGGATACCGTCATCGACCTGGTCAACGACGATGTGCGCAGCGGCCTCAAGGATCTCGTCACGGACACACCGTCCGCCGCTGGCTTTCCGGCCACCCAATGGAACGAGGCGACGCCGGTGCTCGACGCCCGACGTGGATATCTCCAGCATGTGGACGGGGAAGGTCTTGCCGCGTGGGCCGCAAAGAACGGGACGCGCCTGCGCCTGCTTGTGGGGCCCGGCGATTATGTTTTTCCGGGAACCCCGATCGCAGTGATGGTCCCTGCAGTGCCCGAGGCTGAAAACGCCATCCGCGATGCCACCGCCCTTGGCCGCACGCGCAGTCGCGCAGGCGACACCGAACAGGCGATCCGCCAGTTGGTCGAGGTCGCCGTACGCGCGCTCTCGCCGGGCATCAACGATCCGCATACCGCGATGAGCGTGCTCGACCGACTGGGCTCTTCGTTGTGCGACCTTTCGGGCCGGATGCTCAAGACGGGCGTGATCGCGCACGCAGGGGTCGCGTCGCTGATGGTTCCTTCGCTGACGTATGCGCAGCTCACCGACATCATGTTCCACATGATCCGCCAGAATGCCGAAGGCAATGCGGCCGTCTATCTGAGCATGCTCTCCGTGCTGTGCGCGACGGTCGCGTGCGAGCAGGATGCAGACCGCCGTCTGGCGCTGTCGCGCCATGCCGATCTCGTCATCGAGGACGCCCGACGAAGTATCGGCAATGCGTCTGATCGAGCCGATGTCGAACGTCGGCACGCGCTGTTCATGACCCTGCGCGATGGCACCATGCGCGACGTTCTTGCTCTAGTGGATGCCCATTGACCATGCTCGATCTCGCCGCCATTTGCATCGTCGTTACCGCCGTCCTCGCCTATGTCAACCAGCGCTTCATTCGACTGCCGCTGAGCATTGGCGTGATGACGATGGCCCTTTCGCTGTCGCTGGCTATCGTGCTCCTCTCGAGCTTGGGCTTTCCAGCACTGCGCAAGCACGAGGAAGCGTTCCTCCAGTCGATCGACTTTTCGGACGTGCTCCTGCAAGGCATGCTGAGTTTCCTGCTGTTCGCCGGCGCCCTCCACGTCAACCTCGACGCACTCAAGCGATATCGCTGGCAAGTGGCAAGCCTGGCAGTGGTCGGCACGATCCTCTCCACGCTGGTCATCGGTGCGGCGCTGCGGTTCGCGCTGCCTTTGCTCGGGCTCGAACTGTCGTGGCTTCATTGCCTGCTGTTCGGCGCGTTGATCTCGCCGACCGATCCCGTTGCCGTGCTCGGCATCCTCAAGTCCATGAATGCACCCAAGCCGCTTGAGGTCGTCATCGCCGGCGAGAGTCTTTTCAACGACGGCGTCGGCGTGGTGATGTTCTCGCTGCTGCTGGGCATCGCCGCAAGTGGCTCATCGCCGTCGGCCGTTTCGGCCGGATTGATGCTGCTGCAGGAGGCCGGCGGCGGCGTCGCCTTCGGCTTGATGCTCGGCGTTCTCGCGGTGGGCATGCTCAAGAGCATCGACCAATATCATGTGGAGGTGCTCATCACGCTGGCCGTTGTCGTCGGCGGCTACGCCCTGGCGAGTCGTCTGCACATCTCCGGCCCACTGGCCATGGTGGTAGCAGGCCTGATGGTCGGCAATCGGGGGCGCTCGCACGCGATGTCCGACCGCACGCGACAGTACATGGACATGTTCTGGGATCTGCTCGACGAGATCCTCAACGCGGTGCTGTTCGTACTCCTCGGCCTCGAGGTCCTGATGGTCGAGTTCTCGACCGCGCTCGTGCTCGCTGGCGCGCTGGCCATCCTGATCGCCCTTGGCGCGCGCTTGCTCACCGTCGGTGTGCCTGTGAGCCTGTTTCGAAAGACGTTCGACTTGCCCAGAGGCTCGCCTTCGGTCCTCGTCTGGGGAGGTTTGCGCGGCGGCATCTCGGTCGCGCTGGCGCTGTGGGTGCCGGCAGGACGGGAGCGACTGATCATCCTCGCCATGACCTACTGCGTCGTCGTATTTTCGATTTTCGCCCAAGGCCTCACCGTTCCCGCGCTCGTTCGCCGCGCGACGCAGGAATGAGCGCGAGCTTGGGCCGCCAGATGTTCGGTCCAGCGAGGGCGCAACCGGCAGGATGATGATGGTCGTTCTGGCAGCACCACGCCGACGGCTTCCGACCCTTTCGTCGATTTTCCTTTTTGGTCTATGCACGTTGCCGTCCACCGATGAAGAACGTTCTCTCGCGACAACGCGGGTGCGCTGGCGAGGGCGTAGTGTGGGTTCGACGGAAGCCGTGAAGCGGCCCGTCTGATCGATCGCGGCCGCACGATCCCATGAGGTAACCCGAACCCCGGGACTCATGCCGGGCGACTGCACGCATCAAGCGCGCGGTCGCCTTTCGTTTGATCGGACTGCATCCGTCGTAGTCTTTGGGTTCGGCTCGAGGACACGGCGCTGCAACGCGGTGAATCGCCGTCGGTACCCGCGATCCCGAGGTCGACGATCGGTTGGGCCGACCGCAGCCGTCTGCTCGTGCTCTCGCAGGGATCGCGCGTTTACAAAACTGTGTTCGTTAGCGAACGGAGGAAGGTTCAGAAAACATGCACCATCACTCGCGAAGGACTCCTTCCGCGGGAAAGTAACCCTCTCCCGCTCACATTTCGCGTTCCCTATCCGAGAGCCGTCATGCCCCTGTCCTGGATTTCTACTGCTGCAGCCTTGCCGCTTTCGGGCGCGCCTATCCTGTTCGTGCTCGATCACCGCGAGGGACCGATGAATGGGACGTACAACCAAGGCGTGTTCCATTCGCGCTGGAGCGACTACGACGTTGATGACGTTCGTCTGTGGCGCGCTTCGAGTGCGAACGCGGTTGCTCCAATGACGGCAGCCAATCCGCATCGTAAAAGTTCGATGGGCGCATTGAATTGGTTGTTCCAGCGGTTACACGGAGATCACGCCGTCGTATCCGTACCCGAACAGCTCGAATCGATCAGATCACGCTCGATGCCTATGCCTCTCGTGGAGGCGCCGCACAATGCCTGGCGGTGCTCAAACAGCAATCAGATGTCATCGTGAATGACATGGGTACGGCGCAATACGGCCTCGCGTCGCCATCGTGGTCGGCGATGTGCGCGGCGATGTACGCCCGCCACGACCTCGAATGCTCGACTGTCATTTGCATTCGAGCAAGAGCCACTGCGTGGGATGATTTCAGGCGCATATGAAGAACCCACCCATCGGCTCTCTTCACGGCGATCTCCGATTGATCGCGGATCGTATTTGCAAAACAGTCGCCGATTCGATGCTGATGGTCTGGGTGAGTGATCGCGCTGAAATTTATGCGGATGCCGGGAATATCGAACGCGACATCGCCCTGCACTCTATCGTTGGAACCTACAGCATGGGCATGCAGGTGAACGATGTACTCGACGACCTGCAAGAAGCGCTGCGCGAGCGGGACCGTATCGGATTGCTTGACTGAGCGCAGGTGCTGTTGGCGCTGCCAGATACAGAATGATTGCCATTTATCGGTTCGGCGTGTTCGCGGCAATACTCCTCGCGTCGACGCCCACAACCCACCATGGACTTGCTGGTCGCCGGTCATTGCATGCCGCGCGACCCACAATCCGCTTCCGTTGTTACTGGCAGCGTCTGCCTGTGTCTGGGGAGTGCTGAGGCGTGCGCTGAAAGCATCCGCGTAGAGCTTCAGTTGGACGGCGGATACTGGCGCATCACGCGTTGTTGCTGCAGGTGCAGTTGCGCCAGCTTGCGCCAGCCGATCGGCTTGTAGCCACGTTTCCGGTTGGCCTCGCCTATCGCGAAGAGCTTGCGCTGCTTGGCAAAAACGATGCGATAGACATCCCGGATCGAGTACTTCGGATCCCAGGCGTGGACTGCTTCCGAACCTGCACCGTTGACTTCCATGATGGTGAACTCACCACGCTGCAAGGCCTGCAAGCTGCTATAGCGCACGTCGAAACGCCCGGCAAGGAACACGCCCATGTCCTGTGCAACCGCATCGACCATCGACACCAAGGCAGGCGTGGCGAAGTCGGTGCCGTCCTCATAGTGGCCACCAACTCGCGTGGATGCGACGGTTGAGAGGCGCACAGCTTCGCCATCGAATGGAATACGCTGCGGATCGTAGCGACACTCGTGAAATGGATTTTTCGTGGCACGTCGCAAGCGCGGATCGCGATCAATCAGCGCAGACACCGTATCGCTGCCATTGCCGATCACGCTGGGATAGTGGCGCAAAAGAATGCCGATCAAACGGCCATGCGATGCGTCCGGCTCGCGCATGTAGAACAGTCCTGCCTCGCCCGGATCAGCCAGGTAGCGCTGCAGAAGGAACGTCTCCCCATGCGGGAACCGCTGCATGTACTCGACCAGATCAGCGGCTGAGCTCAGCAATCTGACGCCGTAGCCACACCAGCCGAGATCCGGCTTGGCAACGATCGGGAAAGCGAGCGTCGCGTCATTCATGCGCTCGAGTACGGTTTGGGGATAAAGACCAAGGTCATTCCGCACCCCGATGAAATCCGCCGTCATGGAGCGTGCCTTCGCACCCATGGTCGAGAAGTATTCGAGTTTGCCGTCGCCGACCATTCCACCGGACGTGATCTGCGGGTTCGCCGATGAAGGCAGGCTGATGCAGCGATAGCGGATGCCGAGCCAGATCCATTGCGCCACCATCGGAATGAGATTCAGCCATTTGGGCAGCTGTTCGAAGCGGCCAATGTCTGCGATGCGCG
>JBDSNK010000042.1:0-12109 GCA_039915385.1 Dokdonella sp. | reverse complement strand
ACCGGGTCGATGAGTGCGAGATTTCCGTCCAGGGTCTGGCGTGCCATGTGTTCGGCTTGCTTGTCACCGTCGCCCGCGAGTTCGATGGCCAGTTCGACCGAGGCCGCATCGATGTAGCGCTGCGTGTCGCCCCAGTCGCCGTGTTCGGCGTCGTAGAACGAGACGTAGTCGGCGAGTCGCGCCTTGCGCTGTTCCGCAGTCAACGTCGCGGTCGTTGTCGCAACGACGGGCACCGAGATCGCTGACCAACGCGGGGTTGGATCGTCGACGATGGCATTGAGCAGGTCGATCATCGCCGGCGCTTCGATGTAACCGCGATGCTTGTACAGCTCGCGACCATCCGGCGCGAACACGATCGTTGCCGGCCAGCCCCAGTCGCCATAACGCGCGGCGAAATCCGGATGTGCGTCCTGGTCGAGTTTGAGCACGACGTAGTCTTTCGCGAGCACGTCCTGCACGCCCTTGTTGGCGTACGTCTCGCGATCCATCACATGGCACCAGTGGCACCACACGGCTTCGAGATCGAGGATGACGTAGCGATGCTCGCGCCGAGCCTGCGCGAAAGCCTCGGTACTCGAAGTCACTGTCACCAGTGCGGCGCCCGCAGGCGAAGCGGCGAGGCAGGGCGGGACGAGCAGGAGCAGTCGCAACAAATGGCGCATTTCGGGTTCTCGTTCGTGGTGCAAGGTATCGCTGCTACATACGCGGCGCGCTCGGCATTGGATGCAATTTTGCGCCATCCCGCGCAAACCGGCCCGCACCCGCTACCATCGGCCGCTCAGCGAAGGGGTCGTCGATGAATGATGCCGTTGCAACGCCGCGTGCGCAGGGTTTCCGTTACTACGACCTGCTGGTCGGCGGCATGGTTGCCGTGTTGCTGTGCTCGAACCTGATTGGCCCGGCCAAGGTCTGCACCATCAGCCTGCCCGTGCTCGGCGCGCTCAGCTTCGGCGCCGGCAACCTGTTCTTTCCGGTCAGCTATATATTCGATGATGTCCTGACCGAGGTGTACGGCTACGCGCGTGCGCGCCGCGCGATCTGGGCGGGATTCGGTGGCCTGCTGTTTGCGAGCTTCATGACGTTCGCGATCCTCAACATGCCGCCGAGTCCGAGCGAGCCTTTCAACACGAAGCTGCAACCGGCGCTGGAAGTCGTGTTCGGCGGCACCTGGCGCATCGTCGCGGCATCAATGGTTGCGTACTGGCTCGGCGATTTCGCCAATTCCTTCGTCATGGCCAAGATGAAGATATGGACCAAGGGACGTTGGCTGTGGACGCGCACGATCGGCTCGACCATCGTTGGCGAAGGTCTCGACAGCGTGACGTTCTATCCGATTGCGTTCGCGGGCATATGGGAAGGCGAGACCCTGCTCAAGGTCATCGTGTTCAACTGGACCATGAAGGTGTTTGTCGAAGTCGTGTTCACGCCGGTCACCTATGCCGTGGTCGGGTTCCTCAAGCGCCGCGAAGGCGTCGATGTGTACGACAGCCATACCCATTTCACGCCCTTCAGTCTGCGCGATGAAGGCGACCTGCGCGATCTGCGCTGATATCCATAGGAGGGGGCCACGCCATGAAATCGTCCACGTTTTCCAGGGCGCCGCTGCTGATTGTGCTGCTCGGAATCAACCTCGGGATGACCGGCACGAATGCGGCAGAAACGCCCAAGGCTGGCGCCACCCCGATGACCGAGTACTACCCGATGGCGCATCCGCCAGCGGGCATGACGCCGCCGTTCTCGGAAGCAGTGCGCGTCGGCGACATGCTCTATATGTCGGGAGAAATCGGTATCGACAAAGGCAAGCTCGTCGAAGGCGGCATCGCGGTCGAGACGAAGCAGGTCATGGACAACATCGGTGCCAACCTCGCGCGCCACGGCTCATCGTTCGATCGCGTGATCCAGTGCACCGTCGCGCTTGCCGACATCAAGGACTGGCCAGCCTTCAACGAAATTTATCGCGGTTATTTCACGAAGCATTTTCCGGCGCGCATGGCGTATGCGACCGGCGGCCTCGCGCTTGGCGCGCGCGTTGAAGTGCAATGTAACGCCACGACTGCCACGAACGCGCGCTGATTTGTAGGAGCGGCTTCAGCCGCGATGCTCTTCACGGCGCGCACACCATCCCCACCCAACCCTCCCCTTGAAGGGGAGGGCTAAAGCGGCGCTGCGTTTGTAGGAGCGGCTTCAGCCGCGATGCCCTCCACCGCGCGCACAATCCGCATCCCATCCTTCTCTTGAATGGGAGCCCGCGAGCAGCTGGCCTAGGCGCGTGCTGCGGCCTGCTTGAGGGCTTCCCGTTTGCGCAATTCATTGCGCAGCAGCCACAGGCTGAGCAAGGCCTGGCAGGTCACGGTCGCGACCGACAGGTACCACACCTGTTTCAACTCAAAACCTGGCCGCGTCGATAACAGGAACGCGGGCAGCGCGAAGGTGACCAGACGCGTGGCGCTCGAATACAGCGGCGGCATCGTATTTCCGAGCGCCTGGAACATGCCCGAGCAACTGAAGATGAGTCCCTGTGCGACGAAGTTCCACGAGATGATACGCAAGTAGCCTGCGCCCACCGCGATCACCTCGGCGTCGCTGGTGAATCCATGCACCAGCCATTCGGGTTTCCACTGACAAAACAGGGTCAGCAACAGCATGATGGCGCTGCCAACGAGCGCCGCACTGCGGAAGGTCTCGCGCACGCGCGGAAGATGTCCCGCGCCGAAGTTCTGTCCTGCCAATGGCGCAACGGCAAACGCGACTGCCATCGCCGGCAGGAAGATCGCCTGCATCACTCGCGAGCCGACGCCGAATCCCGCCTGTGCTTCGGCACCGAACGGGCGGATCACCAGATAGATCACGCCGAGGAACACGAACAGGACCGCGAACTCGCCGCCCGGCGGCAGGCCGATGCGCAGGATGCGTTTCCAGGTCGGCACGTGCAGGCGAAACTGCGCAGGGTCGTAGCGCACGTATTTTTCGAGCCGTACGAAATAGAACGCCATCATCACCACACCGACAGCGATCGAGATGGAACTGGCGAGTCCCGCACCAGCAACACCCAGTGGATGGCCAGTGAGCCAGCCCGCGATGAAGATTGGTGCGAGCAGGGCGTTCAGCAGCACCGTCAACACCTGCACGATCATGCCGGGCTTGGCGAGGCCAGTGCCGCGCAACGCCGAGCCCATCGCGACCAGTGCGAACTGCAGCGCCATGCCCGGCAGGAACCAGTGCAGGTAGGTCGTGCCGGCAGTACTAGTTGCGACGTCGGCACCGAGCGCGCGCGTGTAGGCACCGGCGACCAGATAGCCGAGCACCAGGGTCAGCGCCATGCAGGCGATCGCGATCAACAGGCTCTGGTTGAAGACGAGGTTGGCATCCGGCTGATCCTTGCGACCGACCGCCTGCGCGATGAGTGCCATGGTGCCGACGCCGAGTACCTGGGTCAGCGCCATGATGATGAACTGCAGGTTGCCGGCCGTGCTGACACCGGCGATCGACGCGTCGCCAAGCTGCGCAACGAAGTAAAGATCGATCAGCACGTACAAGGTCTGGAACAGCATGCCGATTGCAATCGGCGCAGCCAGACGCATGAGATGGCTCGAAATCGAACCTTGGGTGAGGTCCTGCATGGTGGAAGTCCCTGTTGGTCGACGCGATGGCGGATTCTGCCGTACACGTGCGCAACTGTCTTGTGGATTTTCGACGGCAGCGGCGCCGGAGCAGTTATCTGCGTATCAGTCGCGTCGATTTCTAACTGAGTCGACCCGACACTACCGGTACGTGCCACACCACATAGCTGGGCGGTGTTTCAATCGCCGCGATCATCGCGTCGAAATCCGCGCGTACATCGGCCGGTTCGCGTCCGCTTGCCTCGGCGAGCGGCGCGACATAGCCATCGCGCCACGCGATGAGGATGCCGGCGAACGTCGCACGCGCTACACGCAACGTATCGACGATCACGTAGTCCACCGCAATATTCGTGTAGCCGCGTTGTTCAAGTAAAGCAGGCGAGTGGCGGCCGATGCGTCCGTCACAGCCGATGCTTTCGAGGTAGGGCAGCACGGTGTCGACCCAGAAGCGATCCGCATCGCGCGCGCCGCGCGGCATGCGCAGCATCGCGTAGTCTTCGGAGAGCAGGTGCAGCCAGCCTCCGCGCTTGAGCACGCGGCCGATTTCGTCGAGCACACGCGGAAAGTCCGGCACCGCCTGCGACATGTGGCGGCACACGACGAGATCGAACGTCTGCTCCGCGTAGGCCAGCGCAAACGCATCGCCGGCCTCGTAGCGCACCCGCTCGCCGAACGCGCCATTGTCGCGCCGCGCGATCGCGAGATTGCCATCGAGGATGTCGACGCCGACGACCTCGGCCTGAGCGTAGCGTTCGGCCAGTCGGCGCGTGATCTCGCCCGTGCCGCAGCCAAGATCGAGGATGCGCAAGCGTCCGGACAAACCATAGCGATCGAACAACGCACGCTCCTGCGGCCAGATCGCCTGCGCCTGGAACGTGAGGGTGCGCGCCATCGACTCGTCGCCCATCTGGGTGGCTTGCGGATTGTGGTCGGCGCTCATCGGGATTCCGTCAGCATTGCCGGGAGAATCGGCCAGCAATAGTCCGCGTTTCCGTGCTCCGGCTCAAATGTCGGTGGCGGTCGGTTTGCCAGGCGAGTTGTTTTCCTACACATCACCACGTAATTCGCCTGTAGATGGATGGCCAATACGTCGCAAGAATGATTCCTGCGCAATCCTCGTTCGAGGAGCGAATCCGGGAGATCACCATGATGGCTCGAACGCAGCTGTGTCGTGCAGCGATCGCTGGCACGGCAGCGTACCTTCTCGCCGGCTGCAGCACGCTCGGCATCGTGACTGGCAACACCGACGCGACGGCATCGGCCGCGCAGTCCGAAACGACTGCGACGACGACCTACGCAGGCGGGAAGAATCGCGTGCTGGTCTCGTTCAATGACGAGACCGGCAACGGCGCCAACCTGACCTACGGGCCCAGCACTCGCAAGATACTGAGCGGCGCCACCCTGATGGGTTGGGCCCTCTCCGAAGACAGCGGCAAGACCTGGAGTTACGCAGGCAAAGTGGCAGCGCCTGCGCAGTGGCCGGTGCTTTGGGGCGATCCGGCGATGACGACGTCGGGTGCGAGCTACGCCGTCGCGTTCCTGTCCAACCTTGCGATACCGAAATCGAAGTTCCCGTCCGGTGGCATCAATGGCGCAGTGACCTATGGTTCGATCGGCGCCTACATTGGCGGGGCCTGCATCGCGCGTTCGGTCGATGGTGGCAAGAGTTTTGCCATCCACCAGTGCTTCGGCAATACCGCACCGAGCACCAACGATGCGGATGCGGTGAAGGGACATTTCTACGACGGCGGCAGCATGGCGTCGACGCCATCGGGCGAAGTGTTTGCCGCCTATGTTGACGTCACCACGTCGAAGATCGATGTCTGGCGCGCGCCCAATCACAATGCGCAGTTCGCGCCGATTGCCGACCCGTTTCCGGGCTTGGTCGCGCAAACCCATGCGCGCCTGCGCGCATCGCTCGACGGATCGGTCTATGCGGCGACGACAATCGCCACCGGCGGTGGCTCGGTCGTCTATCTCAACCGCTATGTGGGTGGACATTGGGGCAAACCGGTCCAGGCCAGCGAATTCATGGTGGTTTATCCAGCGGTCAATTTCGGCAGCACCGTTGCGGGCGCGCCGCTGACCGTGCGCACCGGACCGCAGTTCTCGTTCGATATCGGTGCGCAGTCGGAAGACGGGCATGACGCGATTCGCATGCTGGTCACGCGGCGCTCCGCATCCGGACGCTTGTACGTAGAGGGCAGCGCATGCTCGGCCGACCTCAGCAATTGCCACCCGGTGCCGCAGTGGCACGCGGGTCCCAGCAGCGCGGAGGCAACGCCGCTGGATGTATTCAACCCGAACGTGGCGGCGTGGCGCGGCTTCATCGGCTTGCCGCCGCAATGGACGAGTAGTTTCTACGAGCGCTACGGCAGCAGCACGAGCACAGTCAACCTTGGTCGCATGTACTTGAACTATCTCAGCGGAGCGCCGTTCGCGATACCGGTCGACATCGCGAAGAAAATCCCGGTGTGTTCCGACCAGCGCGGCTACTGGGGCGACTACGACGACATGCTGATGGTCGGCTTTGACGGCACGACACCCGCGTTCGTCCGGTTTACCGGCACGGACGCAGGCAAGGGATGCAGCAAGCGCTGGACCTATGTCAGCCAACACCTGCACGTCCAGTCCGTGCGCGAGCCTTGAATCGGAGATCTACGTCATGAATGCCATTCAACTTCGTTCCTGCAAGCGTGCGGCACTGCTCGCAATGATCGTGTGCGTCAGCTGCATGGCGACGGCGATCTTCGCGGCTGCGCCCGCAAGGACCGAGCCGACGGCGACAGCCAGCGGCGAAACGACGCGCGGTGAGTTTCAGTCCCGCGCCGAGCCGCTGCCGCGAATGCCTGCGGTCGCAAGCGAAGGCGGCTGTGAGCCGCGCTATCGCAATGGCCTGGTCGGCACCTGCATCAATCATCAACCCTGTCGTGGGTTCGGTGTGCGCGACAGCGACGGCGGCGCAAGTTGCGTGTGCTACGTCAAGCGCAGTGGCTGCAGTGCGGATGAGCGCTGCGACGCCCAGGAAGGGCAGTGTGTGAAGGACGATGAAAGCGAATTCAATCGCGAGCACTGACCGATCGCGCTGTGCCGTTGAAAGTGGTTGCGAGCGTTCCGAATGCGCGCGGCCGGGGCTGCCGGAGGCGCCCGCGAAACCGTGCGGGATCGACGGCATCGTGACAACCTCCCGTCGTCGTCGATCCGACGATGCGCCAGGTGACGTGTTCCCTACGCCGGAGCACTGCCGGCGCGGCAGCTCCGGCAGGCCCATGGGTTTCATCCTGCCGGATCAACCCCATCTGTGGGACATCGAACTATTCCGGTTGATCCATGATCCCATTTTCCGTGCTAGACCTTGCGCCCGTCTGCAGTGGCAGCGATGCAGCGCAGTCATTTCGCAACACGCTCGATCTGGCGCGTCACGTTGAACGCCTCGGCTATCGGCGGTACTGGCTCGCCGAGCATCACAACATGCCCGGCATCGCGAGTGCGGCGACCGCCGTGCTGATCGGCCACGTCGCCGGTGGCACCTCGACGATTCGCGTCGGCTCTGGTGGGGTGATGCTGCCCAATCACGCGCCGCTGCAGGTGGCCGAACAGTTCGGCACGCTCGCATCGCTGTATCCGGGACGCATCGATCTGGGTCTCGGACGTGCGCCCGGCACGGATCAGGCAACAGCGCGCGCCTTGCGCCGCTACTTCGATGGCGCCGAGGCGTTTCCGAACGACGTGATCGAATTGCTCGGCTACTTCGAGCCCGCGCAACCGGACCAGCCCGTGCGCGCGGTGCCCGGAGCAGGTATCGACGTTCCTGTCTGGCTGCTTGGATCGAGCCTGTTCAGTGCGCGTCTGGCTGCCACTCTCGGTTTGCCATTCGCGTTCGCCTCGCATTTCGCGCCGGATGCGATGACGCACGCGCTCGAGTTGTATCGGCGCGAGTTTCGCCCCTCGGCGCGGTTGAACGCGCCGTACGCGATGCTTGCGCTCAACGTCGTCGCTGCCGAAACCGGTGAAGAGGCGCGTCGTATGTTCACGACCTTGCAGCAGAGCTTCGTCAACCTGCGCCGCGGCAAGCTGGGTCTGGTGCCGCCTCCGATCGACGACATCGAAACCTACTGGTCGGCTACCGAGAAAATGGGCGTCGAGCAGGCACTTGCCTGTGCGGTGGTCGGCGATCCAGCGACGGTCAAACGTGGCATCGAGAATTTCATCACGCGGCACCGGCCGGACGAGATCATGTTGACCGCCAACATTTTCGATCACGCTGCTCGTTTGCGTTCGTTCGAGATCGCCGCGTCGCTATTCGAGTAGACGCGCGTGTGAGCGCGTCTCACGTTGCGGACGAAATACCCACGATCCATTCGTCGTCTACCCAGTGCCGCAGCAGTGACGCTGTGCGCATGGCAACGGCATCGAGCGCATGCAATTCGACCAGGGCTTCGCAGATTTCGGTGAACGAACCGTTGCGTTCGACGATATCCAGCGCGATCGCCTCGTCATCTTCGAGCCGCCGATGGCGCACGCCAACGCCTTTGCGCCAGATGATCCATGGCTGCGATGGTTCGAGCATCGCCAGCGCTGGACTTGCTTCGCCAAGATCTGTTGCGCGCCGGACAGCACCGACGTTCCAGTGCAGTGCCATGCGACGCAGTGACTTGCCGAGTGTCAATCGCAGCGCAGGCCATTCTTCGGCGGGCACCGCGCCGAGCCGGGCGACTTCGATACTGGGCTCGGTTTCCGCATCGAAAGCGAGACCGAGATTCCATTCGAACGCGGCCATCTCCGCGAGTGCCGGCTGCATCGACCAGCGCGCATCGTTACGCAGGAACTCGGCAAGCGCGCCGCCGTACCAGCGCACGTTTGCGTGCCGCGAAGGCACCGCGTCGATGTACTCGCCCGCGATTTCATCAAACGTTTCGGCTGTAGACAGCAACAGCAGTCCGGGAAAATCGTTGTGCAACACTTCTTTCAAGCGTGCGCGGTAAGCGAGCGCATACACATTCAGGCGTTCGTCGACGCCCGCGGCGGATGTGGCGACGACAGTGTTGGCAATGTCGGTGTCGACCTTCGGGTGCAGCAGGAAAACCTGCATGCGGCGCTGGGTCGCAGCGAGCGACGTCACGCCGCTGCCCTGAGGATCGGCGCGGCGAGCGAGCGCGCATGATCGAGTTCCGCGATCAATGTCGTCAGCGGCGGAATATGGTCGTCGCGTTCGATCATCGTGGAGACAGCTCCGAAATGGCGCAATGCGTCTTCATACAGCGACCAGACCGGATCGACGACCGGCGCATCGTG
The DNA here is from genome assembly GCA_039915385.1 of Dokdonella sp. Taxonomy (GTDB): domain Bacteria; phylum Pseudomonadota; class Gammaproteobacteria; order Xanthomonadales; family Rhodanobacteraceae; genus Dokdonella_A. The sequence goes on along the minus strand of JBDSNK010000042.1, from coordinate 3,194 downwards.
CGTATCGATGATCAAGCCGCCTTCTGGCGAATGACCCGCGAGGTGAAACTGCTGCACGCGCTCGGCAGGCATGCCCGCTAGAAACTCGCGCGGATCGAAACCGTGGTTACTGCCGCTGACGAAAATATTGTTGATGTCGAGCAGGATCAGGCAGTCGGCGCGCCGCGCGACTTCGGCGAGAAACTCCCATTCGGTCAACTGTGCATCGTGGAATTGGACGTAGCTGGAGACGTTTTCGAGCAGGATGCGCCGCCCGAGTGTGTCCTGAACCTGGCCGACGCGCGCACATACATGCGCAAGCGCCTCTTCCGTGTAGGGCAGGGGCATGAGGTCATGCAGGTTGGTGCCGTCGACGCCGGTCCAGCACAGGTGGTCGGAAATCCACGCGGGCTGCACGTTCGCAGCGAGCTGTTTGAGTTGCTTGAGATAGCTCGCGTCGAGCGGGTCACTGCTGCCGATGGAGAGCGAGACGCCGTGCATCACGAGCGGATACCGCTCGCGGAAGCGGGCGAGGTAGTGCAGCGGACGTCCGCCCGGAATCATGTAGTTTTCGGACAGGATTTCCAGCCAGTCGATCGGCGGACGAGCGGTAAGGATTTCGTCGTAGTGTTCCACGCGCAGACCCAGCCCGAAGCCGAGCGCGGGATAACGTGGATTGGCGGTGTTCCTGGAAATCATGGAAGCCCTGCAAGAACCCGCAGCCCTGCCGATTCACGGCAACGGCTGCAGGCGTGATGCTGACTTATTCCTTCGCCTTTGCGGCTTCCTGCGCGGTCTTGCACGCTGCATCGTCTTTCTGCATCGTGAAAGCCTGGCCCTTGCACGCATTCTGACCCTTGCAGGCGTTCGCCGACGACTTGCACGCGCCGTGACCCTTGCAGGCCGAGGAATTTTCGCACTTCACCTGGGCGGAGTCGCCTGCGGCGAACGCCGTGCCGAAGCTGGCCATCGTGAACAGGCCGGCGACGGCGGTGGCAAGAGCGATACCTGTCAGTTTCGAAACATTCTTTTCCATGTCGTACTCCGTAGCTGGGTGAAGGAAGCGGATTGGGTTGCGCCGTCTGCTTGAGCAAGCGGTCCGACCACGGCGCGTGTTTGATCGGCGACATCAAGGAACGGGCGCTGGTCAGAATTCTTTCAGCCGACCTTGCGCGGCCTTTCGCTGCGGCCGATGCATCGGCCCGTTGGGCCAACCCGCGGCTGTCCGCAATGGCGCGCCCGTGCTTTCCAGACAAGAGCGAGCCCGCAGCGCACACGCCAGCTGAACGCGGCATCGAGAGAGCGCGCCAAGCCGCGTGGGCCGCGCCATCCGACCTCGTCTTCGGCTACAATACGCGCCCCCGCAATACCGGCAACCTCATGATCGCCTTCCGAAATTTCGCCTTGCGACGCGGCGAACGCCTGCTGCTGTCCGACATCGACCTGACCCTGCACGCAGGTTCGAAGGTCGGTGTAGTCGGTCGCAACGGCTGTGGCAAGACGAGCCTGTTTGCCGCGGTGATGGGCGAAGTCGAACCCGACAAGGGTGATCTCGATCTGCCCAATCGCCTGCGCATTGCCAGCGTTGCTCAGGAAACACCGTCGTTGCCGGATGCGGCAATTGATTTTGTGGTTTCCGGCGATGCCCAAGTGCACGCCGTACTGGCCGCCGAGGCGGCCGCGACAGCCGCTGAAGACTGGGACGCAGTTGCCGTCGCGCACCAGAAGCTCGCCGATATCAACGGCTACGATGCCACGGCGCGTGCGGGCCGTTTGTTGCATGGCCTCGGTTTTCGCGCGGCGACGCATCAAATGGCAGTGTCGGAATTCTCCGGCGGTTGGCGCGTGCGCCTGAATCTTGCGCGTGCGCTGATGACGCCGTCGGACCTGCTGCTGCTCGACGAACCGACCAACCATCTCGATCTCGACGCCGTGTTGTGGCTCGAACAATGGTTGCAGAAATATCCCGGCATGCTGCTGATGATTTCGCACGATCGCGAATTCCTCGATGGACTGTGCACGCACACGCTGCATCTGAACGACCAGCGCGCGAAACTCTACAACGGTGACTACACGAGCTTCGAGCATCAGCGCTCCGAGTTCCTGCGCCTGCAGCAGATCGCGCACGAAAAGGAACAAGCCGAGCGCGCGCATCTGCAATCGTTCATCGATCGCTTCAAGGCGTCCGCGGCGAAGGCGAAGCAGGCACAGTCGCGCGTCAAGCGTCTGGCCAAGCTCGCCGGGACCGAAGCGGTGCGCGCCGAACGGCAGATCCACATTAACTTCTCCGAGCCGCTCAAGATTCCGCATTCGCTGCTGCGCCTCAATCATGTCGATGCCGGTTACACGCTGCGTGCATCTGCGCATGCGGGGCCGTCCGACCATGCGGTCGTCGAGGATCACGGCCACGCGGTGATTCTCGAAAATGTGCGGTTCGGCCTTGAAGCAGGCGATCGCATCGGACTGCTGGGTCCTAACGGTGCTGGCAAGTCGACTCTGGTGAAAACCCTGGTTGGCGAATTGCCGTTGCTCGCCGGCGAGCGCACCGCGCACCCGGACATGGTGCTTGGTTACTTCGCACAGCACACGGTTGAATCGCTGCACGAAGGGCAGACGCCGATCGACCATCTGCGAGAGATCGCGCCGAGCGGGTCGATCCAGGATTTCCGCGACTTCCTCGGCCGCTGGAATTTCGCCGGCGATCGCGCGTTCGAAGTCATCGATGGTTTCTCCGGTGGCGAGCGCGCGCGTCTCGCGCTCGCGCTGATCGCTTGGCGCAAGCCGAACGTGCTGCTGCTCGACGAACCGACCAACCATCTCGATCTGGAAATGCGCGAAGCGCTTGCCGAGGCGCTCAGCATTTTCGAGGGCGCGATCGTGCTGGTTTCGCATGACCGCCACCTGACCGGCCTGGTCTGCGAAACCTTCTGGCGCGTTGCCGACGGCAAGGTCGAGGAGTTCAAGGGCGACCTCGACGAATACGCCGCCTGGCTGCGCTCGCGCAGCAGCGGTTCCAGCGATCAGGGCAAGGGCAAGCGCGCGGCTGCCTGATCGATTTGGCAGGCCTAACCCCGTTCGGCCATTCTCCGCGTTGCAATAGCTCGTGGTGAATCGGCGCAGTCGCGCCGCCACGAACTGGAGAGTCCGCGATGGCCTGTTTCCCGAAGATCGACCAACCCTGTCCGCTCGGCATCGACGAACAGAAGCGCATCGCC
>JBDSNK010000358.1:0-9141 GCA_039915385.1 Dokdonella sp. | reverse complement strand
GACGCCGCCAGCTGATGCTGAGGATCGAGCGGGCGCCGTAGCAAGCGGATGCGTGGCGCGCGGGCGAATGCAGGGCGCTGGTTGACGGAGTACGCTTCGAGGAAATTTCGCTGAGCGCGCAAGAATGGCTTCGACATCCACCAAACTCGCGGTCCTGATCGATGCCGACAATGCACAGCCTGCGGTCATCGAAGGCTTGCTCGCGGAAATCGCGAAGTACGGCACCGCGACGGTCAAACGCGCGTATGGCGACTGGACCGGGCCGCAACTGAAGGGCTGGAAGGAAGCATTGCTGAAATATGCGATCCAGCCGATCCAGCAGTTCCGCTACACGACCGGCAAGAACGCGACCGATTCGGCGTTGATCATCGACGCGATGGATCTACTCTACGGCGCCAAACTGGGTGGCTTCTGCATCGTCTCCAGCGACAGCGATTTCACGCGCCTCGCGGCGCGCGTGCGCGAAGCCGGGTTGGTCGTCTATGGTTTTGGCGAGAAGAAGACGCCGGGTCCGTTCGTGTCGGCATGCGACAAGTTCATCTACACCGAAATTCTTGTCGACAAGGAAGACGACGAGGAGGAAACGACGGTGCCGCGGAGCAGCGCGCAACTGAAGCAGGACACTCGTCTGGTTGCGCTGCTGCGCAATGCAGTCGAGGCATCGTCGGACGATTCCGGTTGGTCCAACCTCGCGCCGGTCGGCAGCAATGTAGCCAAGCAGGCGCCGGACTTCGATCCGCGAAACTACGGCTACCGCAAGCTCGGCGAGCTCATTGCCGCGAGCGGCCTGTTCGAGATCGAGAAACGCAAGACGGTCGATGGCACCGGGACCATGACGATGGTGCGGCGCGCGGGACGTGGCCGACGCAAGACCGCGGAAGGTTGAAGCGCATCCGCAAGACGTGCAGATTTACTTGTCGGCAGCGAAATGCAGGCCGCTGAGGTCGGTTTCGCGGCAAGTCTGCGTACGCCGCAGCCGGTCTATGGTCTCGCCCGAGGATGAGCGCGATTTGGCGCGTGCGAACTGCGGAAACAGGGTGAGGACGCGATCGAACAGGCTGGCGTGCATGGCGGGCGCTTGCATCGGTGCGGGAGCGCTATCCGGCACCGCGCGCAGGCGGGCACGCGCTTCGAGACTTGCCGGCGCCGAGTAACCGCCGGTGCGCATGCGCTCCGCCCACAGTTCGACTTCGCGCTTGGCTTCATCCATCGAATCGTACAATTCGAGCTGGCGTGCAGGCAGTGGGCGTTCCCACCAGGTCAAGGCAAATTTGCCGGACCACGGGCCGGAAATGCCCGCTACCGCCTTTCCTTCGACTTGTGCGATGGATACCAGACCATCGTAGCGGGTGCGCCATTCGATCGAGTGATACGCGCCCGCCAAAGAAGCCGGCGCTGAAAATCCTGGCTCCTGCGGGGAATGAGGTCCGCAGTCCGCGGGAAAGCTGTCCATTATCGCGAGCATGTGGGTTCGCTACGGTCGAATTGGTATGAGTCTCAGTAAAGCAAGCAGCATGCCAGCCGCAGTCAGACCTTTGCAGGGCTCGACGGATGGCAAGGCCGCACGGAATTGCCAAACTTTGGCACTTTCAGCCGCGCTTCCGCGCCCGCGCGACCCGTCATCGACGCAGGAGCCGGGCGGCCGGCGCCCCGCGTGCCGACCCGTTGCGTGATGGCGGATCACGGCCATGGCACGCGCGCAACTCCGATGCCGCAAACGCCATCCTGGTCGCATGGCCGATCCCCGGTGTATTGGCGATGGTCCGTCCTTCGTTCCGGCCGGACCCCTGCGCGCGGATGGCGACACCGTCGAAGCTGTCTGGCTTGATGCTCGCACGACTGCGCGTGTCATCAATGCAGCCGCTGCCGGTAGCGTCCTGCGCCGCGCCGCGCCGCAGCCTTCGCCAGCGCGTTCGAGCGGATGAACTGACTGGCTGACGGCGCGAGCACCAGGCACCGTGCGACGCAAAGGACATGCGCGCATGCGCCGTGCAAGAACTCGGCTGGATTGCCGGTCTGCTTCAGGCCACCGTCGGAGACAACCATGCGCATTGCCCTGTTTTCCCTGCTGTTGCTGCTGTGCGGTTCCGCCATTGCAGAGGATCGCGCGATCGCCTGGGAGGGTGTCGGCACCGACGGCAAGGCACTGCATTTCGATCCGGACCACCTCAAGCGCCCCGCAATCCTGTTGTTCTGGGCAACCTGGTGTCCATACTGCAAGGCGCTGATGCCGCATCTGCAGAAAGTCCTCGACGACGCGGGCAAGGCGAATCTCGACGTGTATGCGATCGACATCAAGGACGACGGCGACCCGGTTGCCGAACTGCGTGAGCGCGGACAGACGTTCACGCTCGTTCGCGACGGCGACCTGATCGCCGACCAGTACGGTGTACAGGGCACGCCGAGTCTGCTGTTGGTCGACGCCAAGGGCAACGTCATCTATCGCCGTGTCGGCGGTGACGCGCCGGAAAAAGTCGAGGCCCTGCTGCGCGAAAAGCTCGCGTTGAAATCAGCGCCGGCGCAGAAGCACTAGGAATTCTCGCCGCCCTCGGGACCGTAGAACATCACCCACACGGCGAGATCGTCGTTGAAATCCTCAAAGCGATGAACCGCGCGGGCGGGAACGAACAACGCGTCGCCTGCCTTGAATGAAGTTCGCACGCCCGAACAGAGGAACGTGCCGGCACCTTGCGCGACGACATACAGCTCATCGCGCGTATGCGGCTGTTGCGGGTCGTGTCCGCGCGGAGCGTACAGTTCCAGCGCCAGCGTGCCGTGCTCGAACAGGGTGACGAACCGTTTGCCCTCGGCCGTCGGCAACTGTGCCAGTGCGGCATCGAATGCGATCGTCGCGCCTGCCTTCGCGGCGCTCATGCCGGTGTCTCCACGCGGATCGCGGTTTTCACCGAATTGGCAATGAAGCAGCGCTCATGCGCGGCTTGGTGCAATGCGTCGACTTCGCTCGCGTCCGCCGCGTGCGCCGGCGCGAATTCAACGCGCGGACGCAATACCACCTCGGTGATCGCCTGCCGGCCTGGTGCGATGCGCGCCATCGTGCCGATGGCTTCGTCCGTGTAGCGATCGACGACGAAGCCGCGCTCGGCCGCGATCGAAAGAAACCACAGCATGTGGCAGCTGGAGATTGCCGCCACAAAGGCTTCCTCGGGATCGACGGCGCTGGCATCCGACCACGGCGCCGGTACCACCTGCGGCGACGGCGACGCGGCAACGACACTGCCGCCATCGAAGCGCCATTCGTGCCGACGCGAGTACTCGCCCTTGGTGAAGTCTGCGTCGACGCGTTGCCAATGGACGGTTGCCGTGTGCGCGCTCATTGCGTCGGGGTCTCCTCGGGTTGGCCGGAGCGCATCCTAACGCTGCTGGACGGCAGGCACAGGGTCCACTTTGAACACTTCAGCAGGGACCAGGCAGATGCGATTGGCTCCGCGCAGGCCGCGCGGTCTGGTTGTTTTCCGCGACGGCCGTGGCGACGACAATGGGCGACGAACCCTCAGCGAGATCGTGCCATGCTCGAACTCCGTCCCCATTGCGAATGTTGCGGCAAGGACCTCGCACCCACCGCCGCCGACGCAATGATCTGCACCTTCGAGTGCACCTTTTGCGCGACCTGCGTCGACGCGCGTCTCGCTGGCGTCTGCCCCAATTGCGGTGGCGGCTTCGAGCGTCGCCCAATCCGACCGGCGGCCTTGCTGGAAAAATATCCGCCATCGACGACGCGGCGGCCGTTGATGGGCGACGCGGCAAGCTGACCTCAGCGGTAGTCCGTGCTGGCACGAGCTTCCGCAGGAGCAGCTTCAGCCACGACGCCCGGCGGCAAGATCGACAAGCATGCTCCCGCGTGCGAATGATTGCGCTGCGGCCGCGCTCTCGCTGTAATGGCAAGCTATCCCTCCCGCATCCAAGGAAATTCGATGTCTGTCGTGCGCATGAGCGAACTCGACCTTGCTGGCCGTCGCGTCTTGATCCGCGAGGATCTGAACGTGCCGATCGAAGGCGGTCGGATCACCTCGGAGGCACGCATCCTCGCTGCGCTGCCGACGATCAAGATGGCGCTGGAGAAAGGCGCCGCCGTGATGGTCACTTCGCATTTGGGTCGGCCGAAGGAAGGTCAATGGACCGTAGAGGATTCACTGGCACCGGTAGCGAATCGCCTGGCTGAATTGCTCGACCGCGAGGTGCCCCTGGTCCGAGACTGGATCGATGGCGTCGAGATCAAGCCGGGCCAGCTGCTGCTGCTCGAGAACTGCCGCATGAACGTCGGCGAAGCCAAAGACGACGAGGCGCTGTCGAAGAAATATGCGGCGCTTTGCGACGTGTACGTGATGGATGCGTTCGGCACCGCGCATCGTGCGCAGGCGTCGACGCATGGTGCGATCCGCTTTGCGAAAGTCGCCGCGGGGGGACCGTTGCTGATGGCCGAACTCGACGCGCTTGCGAAAGCGCTCGACAAGCCGGCGCGGCCATTGCTTGCGATCGTCGCAGGGTCCAAGGTGTCGACCAAGCTGACCTTGCTCGAAACGCTGACCGCAAAGGTCGATCAGTTGATCGTCGGCGGCGGCATCGCGAATACGTTCATTGCCGCCCGCGGGCACAAGGTCGGCAAGTCCCTCGTCGAGATGGACCTGCTCGACACCGCGCGCCGCATCATGGCTGACGCCAAGACACGCGGCGCCGAGGTGCCAGTGCCGACCGACGTCGTTGTCGCGACCGCATTTGCGGCGGATGCGCCCGCAACGGTGAAGGCGGTCGACCAGGTCGCGGACGATGACATGATCCTCGACATCGGACCGGAAACGGCCAGACGCTACGCGGATCTGATCGCGAAGGCAGGCAGCGTGGTCTGGAACGGTCCGGTCGGTGTGTTCGAGTTCGACGCTTTCGGCAAGGGCACCGAGACGCTCGCGCATGCGATCGCGGCATCCAGCGCGTTTTCGATTGCCGGCGGCGGCGACACGCTCGCGGCAATCGAGAAGTACGCAATTGCAGACAAGATTTCGTACATTTCGACCGGTGGGGGTGCCTTCCTCGAATTCCTCGAAGGCAAGGAATTGCCGGCCGTCACCGCGCTGAAAGCGCGCGCATGAGCGTGCGTGTACACGAACTGGTGCTGTTCGACCTCGACGGCACCCTGATCGATTCCGAGCCCGGCATCACTGCGAGCATTGGTTATGCGTTTGCGAAGGTTGGCGCACAGCCACCGGCACGCGAGGTGTTGCGTGGCTGGATCGGGCCGCCGTTCTGGCAGACGTTTCCCAGTGTGCTCGGCGACGATCACGCGCGCGTCGAGGCGGCGATCGATCACTATCGTGTGCGCTTCGAGGACACTGGCTGGTCCGAGCATGCGGTGTATCCTGGCATTGCCGACCTGATCGGTGCACTCGCCGATGCGCAACGACCGCTCGCGATCGTCACCACCAAGCCGCAACCGCAGGCGCAGAAGATCATCGACAACCTTCCCTTCGGTGCTGCGTTCACGCGCGTGTACGGACCCGACATCAAGGGGCGTCACTGCGCCAAGGCCGAGATGATCGCGCGGGCGCTGGTCGACTTCGGTGCGCAGGCCAGCGACACGACGATGATCGGCGATCGCCATTTCGATATCGAGGGCGCGCTGGCGAACGATGTGCGTGCACTCGGCGTCAGCTGGGGGTTTGGCAGTCGAGACGAGTTGCTCGCCGCCGGTGCGCATGCCATTGTCGCGGACGCGCCCCAATTGCTCGCGTTGTTGCAGTCCGCTTGAGCGCCATCTTCGCCCCGGCAATTCGCGCGGGGCGAACGAATCGCGTGTCGCTCAGACCAGCGTGATTGTCACATCCACATTGCCGCGTGTCGCATGCGAATACGGGCAGATGTCGCGATGCGCGGTATCGACGAGGTCCTGTGCAATCGCGTGATCGATGCCGGGCAAGCTGACTTCAAGTTGCACCTGGATGCCGAAGCCGGTCGGTTCGCGCGGACCGATGCCGACGTGCGCGGTGACGCTCACGTCGGTGATCGCGATCTCACGCTGGCGCGCAACAAAACGCACCGCGCCTTCGAAGCAGGCGGCGTAGCCGGCGGCGAACAATTGCTCCGGATTGCTGCCGACTCCACCGGGACCGCCCATTTCCTTGGGCACCTTGAGATCGAAATCGAGCACGCCATCACTGCTCTTGACGTGGCCGGCGCGGCCGCCTTTCGCGGTTGCTGTTGCGGTATAGACGATCTTGCTCAGGGTCATTGTGGATCTCCTTGCGGGATTGGAACGGACACAGTGGGCACATTGTAGTCGCGCCCCTTCGAACCTGCGGCAACAAGGCGATTGCCTCGCGTATGATCGGGCGGATACCAAAGGAGAGCAGGCATGCCAGAGCAGTTGCGCCGCACCAAGATCATTGCAACCCTCGGACCCGCCAGCGATGGGCCGGGTGCGTTGAAGCAGTTGCTGAGCGAAGGCGTGAATGTGGTGCGCCTGAATCTTTCGCATGGCACGCCAGATGATCATCGCCAACGCGCAGCAGCAGTGCGCGCCGCAGCGCTGGAACTCGGCCACGAAGTGGCCATCCTTGCCGACTTGCAGGGACCGAAGATCCGCGTCGAGCGTTTCGCGAACGGCCCGATCCATCTGGAACCCAATCAGCTTTTCACACTCGACTGCCGCGCAGATGCAGCGGACGGCGATGCGACGCGTGTCGGCGTCAGCTACCACGACCTCTGGCGTGACGTGAAACCGGCCGACGTACTGCTCCTCGATGACGGCCTGATTGCGCTCGAGGTCGTCGAGGTCGGCGATCAATCGGTCCTGTGCAGCGTGCTACTCGGCGGCAAGCTTTCCGATCGCAAGGGCATCAACCGCCAGGGCGGCGGACTCACCGTCGCCGCGTTGTCGGACAAGGATCGCAACGACATCAAGCTGGCGGCCGAACTCGGCGCAGATTTCCTCGCGGTGTCGTTCGTCAAGACTGCCGACGACATCGTGCAGGCGCGACGTCTGTTGCACGAAGCAGGTGGCAGCGCGGCGCTGGTCGCGAAGATCGAGCGTGCCGAAGCGATCGAGAACCTGACCGAGATCATCGATGCATCGGACGCGGTAATGGTTGCGCGTGGCGACCTCGGCGTCGAGATCGGCGATGCGGAATTGCCGGGCCTGCAGAAGAAGATCATCCGCGAGGCGCTGTTGCGCAGTCGCGTGGTGATCACTGCGACACAGATGATGCAGTCGATGGTCGAGTCGCCGATCCCGACTCGCGCCGAAGTGCTCGATGTCGCCAATGCGGTCATCGACGGTACCGATGCGGTGATGCTGTCGCAAGAAACGGCCGCGGGCAAATACCCGGACAAGGCGGTCGCGGCGATGCGCCGGGTTTGCCTGGGCGCCGAGCGCCAGTTCGAGCCGACCGAGGATCTGCGCCGCGGGGCGCACCGCCTCGATCGCACCGACCAGGCGATCGCTCTCGCGGCGATGTTCCTTGCCGATCAGATCGGCGTGCGCGCACTCGTCGCTTTGACCGAGAGCGGCGGCACCGCGCAGTGGCTGTCGCGCTATCGCTCTGCGGTGCCGATCTACGCGCTGTCACGCAACGCCGCTGCGCGTCGTCGCATGCTGCTGTACCGCGATGTCTACCCGATTGATTTCGATGCGCAGGGCGTGGGGCCGACGCAAGCCGCGCGTGACGCGATCCGGCACCTGTTCACGCTCGGTCACCTTGCCGTGGATGATCGGGTAATCGTGACCAACGGCGATCACACCGGCCAGCTCGGTGGTACCAACACCTTGAAATTGCTCAAGGTCGGCCATGCGGGTGTCGCGGAAGGGCTCGGCGATCTTTGACGGGGGAATGAGGCATTCGTCAGCGGTTTTTCGCCTGAAGGATGAATGCCGCTGTCGCGACAGCACCCGTAGAATGCAAATGCGATCATGCGATCGCCGGATTCGAGGAACACGTCATGCCGTGCCGTTACGTTGTCACCGCTGCAATCGCCATTGCCTGCAACGGAATTGTTGCCGCGCAATCCATCGCGCCGCCGAAAATGGTGGCGCCGGAAAAACTGGCGGGCTACTGGACCATGGTCCATTCCTCGGTCGAGGCGGACGTGCCCAACATCGCCAAGAACATCGACCGGCCGGGCTGCGCGACGGTTTCGTTCGTCGTCGGTGGCGACGGCAACACCAGCAGCATCAAGGTGCAGCGGGTCGTTCCGGAAGGCGATTTCCGGCAGATTGCCGAAAGCATGGCGAAAAACCTGCACTTCGAGCCGAGCGTGTCCAATGCCGGTCGCCAGGCCGTGATGAGCTGGCTGATCTTTCCGTTCAACCTGCCGGCTGATCCTTCTGCACGAACCGCCGTGATGCAGCCCTGCGCGATCGACAAGATCGACGCCAAGACGCCCTGACCCATGGAACCTTCGTGCGCCAGCGATCGAAGATCGACGGGCACGAGCCAGGGCACATGAAGCCTCACTCGTGAACCAGGTCTCCGCCACTGCGTTCAACGTATGCACCCACTGCCGCCTTGCGATGGATGCGGGCGAGGCGCGTTGCACGCGCTGCGGCGGCGCGTTGACCCGCTCGGACCCACAGCTCTTCATTGGCGAGAGTTTCGGCAAGTACGAATTGCAGGAAGTCATCGGCAGCGGCGGCATGGGTGTCGTGCTCAAGGCGCGGCATCGGACGCTCGACCACCATGTTGCGATCAAGTTGTTGCGTCCCGGTGCGGTGGATGCGCAATTGCGCGAGCGCTTCCTGCGCGAAGCGCGTCTGCTCGCCGGCCTGCATCATCCGAACATCGTCCTCATCCACGACTTCGACGTGTCCGAATGGGGCGTGCCGTACTACGTCATGGAATACCTTGAGGGACATAGCCTCGCGAGCGAGATCGCGCGCTGCCCGCAGGGTCTGGATTGGGCGCGTACGTGCACGATCCTGCATGGTGTAGTCGATGCGCTCGCGTTCGCGCATGCGCGCGGCATCGTGCATCGCGACCTCAAGCCGGACAACATCTTCATCGCGCAGGCGAACGGCGAGGAACAGATCAAGTTGCTCGATTTCGGCATTGCGCGCTATCTCGAGGAATCCGATGAAGACAGCGCGCGCCTCACGCAGGCGGGCTTCGTCGTCGGCACGCCGCTGTATTTTGCGCC
>JBDSNK010000298.1:0-2525 GCA_039915385.1 Dokdonella sp. | reverse complement strand
TACACCGCGATCTTGCGGTCGCCGCCCTTCTTGTCCATGCCATACGCGAGAGCAGCCGCAGTCGGCTCATTGATGATGCGCTTGACGTCGAGACCCGCAATGCGGCCGGCGTCCTTGGTCGCCTGGCGCTGCGAATCGTTGAAGTAAGCCGGCACGGTGATGACGGCTTCCGTGACGGCTTCACCGAGAAAATCCTCGGCCGTCTTCTTCATCTTCATGAGGATCTTTGCCGAGACTTCCTGCGGCGGCATCTTCTTGCCGTCCGCGGTCTCGACCCAGGCATCGCCGTTGTCGTGCGCGGAAATCTTGTACGGCACCATGCCGATGTCTTTCTGCACTTCCGCGTCGGTGAACTTGCGGCCGATAAGGCGCTTCACCGCGTAGAACGTGTTCTTCGGATTGGTGACCGACTGACGCTTCGCGGTCGCACCGACCACCACTTCGTTGTCCTTGAACGCGACCACCGACGGCGTCGTGCGATCGCCTTCGGAGTTCTCGATGACGCGCGCCGTGTTGCCTTCCATGACCGCCACACACGAGTTCGTGGTGCCGAGGTCGATACCGATGATCTTGCCCATTGCTGTACTCTCCCGCTCTTTAATTCGATGCGGCCTAGCTGGCCGCGACTGGTGCGAAATCTGGGGGTCCGCGCCTGAGATTCAAGCGCTTGAACGCCCTGTCTATTTGGAAACCGAGACCAACGCCGGCCGCAGCAGGCGATCGTTCAGGACGTAACCCTTCTGCATCACGGCGACGATCTGACCAGCGCCGTATTCCGCACTGTCGACCATTGCCATCGCCTGGTGCCGCTCGGGGTCGAAGATTTCGCCGACCGTACCGACCGCCTTGAGCCCACTCGCATCGGCAACGCGGATCAATTCGCGCAAGGTCAGTTCGACGCCCCCACGCAGGGTTGCAGGGTCGCCGCCCTCCACCGCCAGGCCGCGCTCCAGATTGTCGAGCACGGGCAGCAGATCGGCCAGCAGTTTCTCGTTCGCGAAACGGCGCGCCTGGTCGAGGTCGCGCTGCAGGCGCTTGCGCTGGTTATCGAGTTCTGCGCGTTCGCGCAGCACCGTTTCGCGCATTTCGGCCAGCTTGGCCTCCGCCTCGCCCAGTTGGCGTGACAATGTCTCCAGCTCACCGGCGATGGCTTCATCGGCCGATTCGGTGTCCTGCGCCGCGTTCGGGTCGGCTGCCCTTGAATCAGTACTTTCCATTGCTCCTCCGCATCAAAATCCACCCTCCACGCGATGCGCGGAAGGCACTTTATTGCTCGCTGATCGGCCACAACGACACGTTGCGCACATGCGCCCAAGACCTCGGAGCGACCGGCATTGCCCGCTATGGCCGGTTTATAAGGCCGGTTGGCTGCGCTTCAAGGCACCCGAGATGATTTGAGCGGTCGCCTGTACGACCGGAATCACTCGCTCATAGGCCATTCGCGTTGGCCCAATCACCCCAAGCACGCCCAGCACGCGGCCGCCAACCCCATACGGTGCCGTGACCAGGCTCCACGTGTCCAGTGCTGCGAACCCGGACTCCTCGCCAATGAACAGGCGCACGCCTTCAGCGTGGGAGCAGCGATCGAGCAGTTGCAGCAGATCACGTTTGCGCTGGAACGCTTCGAACAAATCGCGCAGGCGGTCGACATCCGACACGTCCTGCTTGCCCATCAGATTGGTCTGGCCGACCACCAGCATGTCGTTGCTGGGGCTGCTCTGGAACGCCTGTTGCGCCACCTCCACAGCCGCTGTGAGCAGGCGGTTCAGGTGCGCACCCTCGTCCTGCATCTCGTGCAGCAGGCGCGCGCGAATCTCATCGAAGCGCATGCCCGCGAAATTCACATTCAGATAGTTGGCGACCTGCTCGAGTTCGCCTCCGCCGTAGGTTCGCTGCGTTGCAATGACACGGTTCTGTACCTGGCCATCCGTGAAGACGAGGATGACCAGCACGCGCGCGCCATCGAGCTGGACGAAGTCGATATGCCGGAACGGGAATTCCTCGCGCCGTGGCACGCTGACCACGCCGACAAAGTGGGTCATCTCCGACAGCAGCGCGGTCGCACTGCCGAGCAAGTCCGGTGTCGATGCATCGGTTGGCAACTCGCGTCGCAGCTGATCGACCTCGGGCTCGCCGAGCGGGCGCATCTCGATCAGGCTGTCGACGAACACGCGATACCCCTGCGAGGTCGGCACACGGCCAGCCGAGGTATGCGGCGCCGCTACCAGCCCGAATTCCTCGAGGTCCGACATGATGTTGCGGATCGTCGCAGGGCTCACATCAAGCCCCGAAGCCTTCGCCAGCGTGCGCGAGCCGATCGGCTGGCCCTCCGCAATGTAGCGCGCGATCAGGGTGCGCAACAATTGGCGGGCGCGCGCATCGAGGTGCTGGGCTTGGCTGTTCATCGAGGTCCGGCAAGGCGCAGAGCGCCGACAATGCTGCGGACGCTAGCAAGCGCCTGTGCAACCTTCAATAGGGACGATACCACCGAAATTCAATCGCACGCCTTGGCCGCGAAACGCGCG